>JBBUBU010000072.1:0-4680 GCA_038058115.1 Patescibacteria group bacterium
GCGAAGTCATTACCTCACTTTGTTTTGGAAATAGGTGCGAGTTTGGTACAATAGGGACACCAGAAATAAACCTATGGTTATGATATATTTATTTCCCAACGGTACTTGAAGTAAAACGGAGTATTAATTCTTGAGCGGTATTTTCTGTGTCGGCAATAATAATAGTATTATCGTCTACAATAATATACATAATAACTATTTTCCCATCTTTATCATAAAGAATTCTTGCATTTTTATTTTGAATAAAACCATCTTCAAAATTTTTAGTTAAAAGATATTTTGTCTCGGAAGAAAGCGTAATTTTAAAAAATTCATGCAAATCATTAAACATTTTATTTTCCCAATTTTGCATGCTCGGAAAAACGAGATTAAAAGAATTAACCTTTAATAAAATAAAAAAACTGGAACCCTCTTTTTTAAAAAAACCAAGTAAAAAATTATCTTTAAAAAAAGTAATATCTAGATTTTCTTTAACTTTAATAAGCTCGCTAAATCTATAAAAACCAATTACTTTTTTATTTTCTGTAAAATAAATTCCCTTTATTTCATTATTTTTTATTTTATTTTGTTCAGTAAAAATACTTCTAAGTATTTCATTTTTATTAAAATTATATATCTCTTTAAATTCACTTTTATCAATAAAAATAATTGAAGTAAATTGTTTTTCTAAATTAACACTAAAAATTTCTTTTTTAAAAGTTATTAAAAAAAATAAAATACCCAAAGTAAAAACTATAAATAAAATACTTACAAAAATAAATATTTTATTTTTTTTTACTTCCAAAGATAAATCTTTATTTTCATCTTCGTGTTCCCCTTGCTCGTGAATTATTTTCTTAACAAAACCCTCTTCAGCATTTCCAATAACTTCAGCAATATCTTCAGAATAAGTTTCAATTTTTTTATTTTCCAACATACTTAAAGATTAACACAAAATCAAAATTTTTAAAAATATGCTAATATTAAAAAATGAAAAATACAATTTATAAAAAATCTTTGGCGCTACATAAAAAATATCGTGGCAAAATTGAAATAATTAGCAAAGTACCAATAAAAAATAAAAATGATTTAGCATTGGTTTATACTCCCGGAGTTGCACAAGTTTCAATTGAAATTAATAAAAATCCAAAATTAGTTTACAACTATACCAATAAAAGCAATATGGTTGGTATTATTTCTGATGGGTCGGCTGTTTTAGGGCTTGGAAATATTGGGCCATATGCCGCAATTCCAGTAATGGAAGGTAAAGCTATACTTTTAAAAAAGTTTGCTAAAATTGATACTTTTCCAATTTGCATCAATACTCAAAACACTCAAGAAATAATTAATTTTGTAAAAAACTTAGAACCAGTTTTTGGGGCAATTATGCTAGAAGATATTTCAGCTCCGCGTTGTTTTGAAATTGAAAAAATTTTACAAAAAGAATTACCTATTCCAGTAATGCACGACGACCAACATGGTGCAGCAACTGTAGTTTTGGCGGGACTAATAAATGCTCTAAAATTGCGTGCTAAGATTAAACATACTATATCAATATCTAAGAAGGTAAAAGAAAATGCTTCCAGTCTTCAAGTATCTGTGATTAATAATGAAAGTAAAGCAGCAAATATTATTATTAATGGCGCGGGGGCGGCGGGTATTGCAATTGCTAAATTGTTATTAGCGTATGGTTTTAAAAATTTAATTATTTGTGATTCGCAAGGAGCAATATATCTTGAACGAAATAATTTATCAGAAGAAAGTCCCAGCTTAACGCCACACAAAAAAGAAATTGCACGAATGACTAACCAAAAAAATATTCCAGGAAATATTCAAGGAAAACTTGTTGATATAATTAAAAATACAGATGTTTTTATTGGAGTTTCTGGACCAAAACTTTTAACAAAAGAAATGGTGCAAAGTATGGCAAAAAATCCAATAATTTTTGCTCTGGCGAATCCAGAACCAGAAATTATGCCTGAAATTGCAAAAAGGGCTGGAGCTTTCATCGTAGCAACTGGGCGTTCTGATTTCCCAAATCAAATAAATAATTCTTTGGTATTCCCAGGACTTTTCCGCGGAGCATTAGATAATAAAATCAAACAATTTAATCAAAAAATATTTATTCGAGTAGCTGAAACACTCGCAAAAATTGTAAAAAATCCAACACCAAATAAAATCTTACCCGACCCATTTGACCCAAAAATTGTTGAGGCTATAAAAAAAGTAGTGAGATAGTTATCAACGAACATGTTGAGAGCTAAGCTCTCAACATGTATTGAAAATTTTCAAATAGCAAAATTCTAGTCATTGCGGGAAACGAACAACTAAAATTTCTTTCTTATGATCTGCGGCTCGATGGTTTTAATAAGGAGTCCAAGAACTATTTTGACATAATTGGAGTTATCTACGGTGAATTTGACCATCATCTCACATATAAAAAAACACATGATTATTTTGCCAAGGGTGGCGCAATTCCTGATGCCATCTTCGCTTTTAATGATGATTCTGCGATTGTCGCAAAAAATGTGTTGGGTGAAATAGGAATAACGCAGAAAGTTCTCATTACTGGATTTGACGGTTCAGTAGCGGGGCGAGTCGCCTTATCAAAAGGGCAAATCATTTGCTCGTACGATCAAGACCCAGAAAATCTTGGGAGGAAAGCGTTTCAGATTTTCACGCATATCATTAAGCAAAGAAGTTTTGAAAAAATCAATCTTATTAGAAGCACTTTGCTTACACAAAAAAATATAGGAAATACATTTTATGCTGGTGTTATTAACTTTTTAGATCGCACACTTAGTCCTTTTAGCTTCAAAAAGAGAAGATATGAACTATATAAACAAGCCACTTACCCGTAAAACAAATTAGCGATTTTAGGAATGAGCTGGTCTGTCCAATTCTTCTAGGTAATAAGGAAGAGTTACCTAAATTTCTTAAACAAATTGATGCAGATAAGTTTGTGCTTATTTCAGATAATAATAGCTTTTTAGATGCAGAGCGAGAAAGTATGGCAAGCTATCTTCGCGACAGCGGTTTAGTGGTAAGTTGTGCCTCATTTCTGTTTGGGGAAAAAAACAAAAATCCGAAAACATTGGTCAGTTTAGTTCACGATATCTTACAAGACAAAATATCAAAAAAGTCCTGCATAATTCTTCTGGGTGGTGGTATTACTGGCAATGTCGGCGGTTTTGCTGCTTCTATTTTGTATCGTGGAATACGATTTGTGCATGTTCCAACCACGCTTATGCACATGGTGGATTCTTCAACTGGCGGGAAGCAAGCGACAAATACAAAATACGGCAAAAATACTATCGGAAGTTTTTTTGAACCAGAATTTATTTTTATTGATCATCGCTACATTCAAACTCTACCCGAACGTCAAATACGAAATGGTTTAGCAGAATGTATTAAGCATGCCCTCTGTCAAGATACAGAGTTTTTCACTTTCATTCTCAATAACAGCAAAGCACTACTTAAAAAAGAGGTCACTTCTCATTCACGCTTAGTGGAAAAAACCATTAAATTAAAACTTACCACTCTTGATAAAGATTCCTATGAATTAAACGATGGTATGGTCCTTGTGTATGGCCATACAATTGGTAATGCCGTAGAATCTGCGTCGCGCTATACGCTGACCCATGGAGAAGCTGTCAGTATTGGAATGGTTGCTGCCGCCAAAATATCCGAAGCGCTTGGCATTGCTGATGATGACTTAGTGGCAAGGCACATTGCTATACTTGAAAAAATTGGCTTGCCAACACGTATACCAAAAGAGTTATCGCGCAAAGTGATACTTAAATTTTTAGAGTACGATAAGAAGTACGTTGATAAACCAATGACTTTTATGCTTCTAACGGATGTTGGAAAAATTTACATGAAAAATGGTCTTGTCCCCAAACAAGTTGAGCCAGATGTTGTTAAAGCGGTCATTGATAGTTTGTATTAGCAAAATACTATATTGTTGAGAGCTTAGCTCTCAACAATTAGAATTGCCTTCTTCTTTTTCTTGATCAAAAAGTTTTGCTGGATTTGTTTTTACAAATTTATGATAATCTTCTTTGCTAGAAAATTGCTCAAGGATAATTTCTGGTTTTAGTAAATCACCCCACCTGTTTTTTCCCACACAATCTTGATAACTAGACCAAGGATATTCATGTTCTTTATTCGTCCACATTTTAATTTCTCTTGGGTTACGGTGTATATAGGCCGATAAATATAAAAGTTGATCATTACCCGAAACACATACAGCCTTATATGGACCCTGAGTTAAGTGGCCAGATCTTTCATATTTTATATTAAAATAATTTGTATAAGCTGTAGAAACCCTATGCATGTAATTTGAAATACCATTTTCTTTAAGCTCATGAACCATTAAGTGAAAATGATTTGGCATTAGTGCGAAATTAATTAATTCAACAGATCTAGTTTTTACTATTTCTTCTATGTCTTTTTGAGTAACATTAAAAGTTGAATTTTTGATATAACTTGAAACATGGCGGCCAGCATTATTAAATGATACAACTGGTGATTGAAGGTAGATTATTAAAAACATAAATCTAGCCCAATCACGTTCATCTAAAAAGATAACTTGTTTATTTGTACCTCTGTTATAGATGTGATAATACTCCCCAGGAGCTGGGCTAACTTTTCTCATATACCACTAATATTAACATATATTGTTACTTTATTAAATAGTTA
>JBBUBU010000073.1:0-1736 GCA_038058115.1 Patescibacteria group bacterium
CGTAATTTTAAATTTATCTTTAGCTATATTTAATCTTGTACCAATTCCACCCCTCGATGGTTCAAAAATACTTTTTCAATTATTGCCAAAAAGTTTTTCTAATTTGGAAAAACTTATGGAAGACTATGCTTTAATTTTTATTTTAATTTTTATAATTTATTTTTCACAATATTTATCCCCAATAATATTTTATTTAAACAAAATTATTATAGGTTTTTAAAAATGCAAACCTAAGAATCCCAGTTAGTATTAAAATAAATTTATAAAAAAATTTCGTAATTCACAATAAATTTGTTATATTAATACTATGGATAAAAAAAGTATTGAACATCCCAAAGAACACCCTTTGTCGATTTTAATTAATCAAGCTTATGAAATTTTTTCAGAGCTTAATTTTGAAATTGCTATTGGTCCGGAAATTGAAAGTGAATGGTATAATTTTGACGTTTTAAATGTTCCAAAAGATCACCCTGCACGTGATATGCAAGACACTTTTTATATTAAAAATAATCCCGGCTATGTTCTTAGAACACATACCACTGGCGTTACCGCTCGAACAATTCAAAAAGCGGTAAAGGAAAACAGATTACCTTGCGCTTTTGTTTCTATTGGTAAGGTTTTTAGGAATGAATCAACTGATGCAACTCATGGAGCGGAGTTTTTTCAAATAGAGGGAGTTATGGTTGGTGAAATCGAAAAAGATTCAATTTCTTTAGCTGACTTAAAGGGAGTTTTAACTTATTTTTTTGGAAAAATTTGGGGTGATAGTACTGTGGCGTTAAGCAGGGACGTTGAGATTGAATTTCGGCCAAGTTTTTTTCCTTTCACCGAACCCTCTTTAGAAGTACATACAAAATTTAAAGGGAAATGGTTAGAAATGGGTGGTGCTGGAATGTTGCATCCAAATGTTTTAAAAAATTTAGGTCTTGATCCTAAAAAATTTCAAGGTTTCGCATTTGGTTTTGGTTTGGACAGAATTGCAATGGTTAAGTGGGGGATTCCAGATATAAGATTTTTTTACCAAGGGGATTTAAGATTGAATCAGTTTTAGTTAAGTACAGCATTTAAATTTTATTTAAAGCAATTTTTTATTTTTGATGCACGGAGCAAAAATAGGAATTTCGATTATTGAGATTTTTTTCTAAAATAATACCTGGACAGAATTTTTGTTTACCCTTAATTTGTATTTTTTTCTGGCATTTTTCTCCGCCGCGCCAATAAGCTTTTTGGTGGAGTTGGAATTTACCTCTTTCTCCATTTACATCACGATAATCGGAAATTGAATTTCCTCTGAATTTTAAACCCAAAGCCAATACTTTTTTTATATTTTTAAAAATTAATTCAAAATCTTTTTCTTGTAAACTATAAATTTTTCTTTCGGGATGAATTCCCGAATACCAAAGTATTTCACTCGCATAAATATTTCCAATACCAACTATAATACTTTGATCTAATAAAACATTTTTTATTTTTTGTTCTGTTTTTATTTTTTTATTTAAAGTTTCTTTTAATTTTTTTAAATTGAAATTTTTTTCTAATGGTTCCGGGCCTAAATTTTTTAAATGTTTGCTTTGGTGCATACTTTTTGTTTCCAAAAGAGTAATTTTCCCGAATTTACGAGAGTCGCAAAATACTAAATGCTTATTATTAGTAAAAGAGAAAACAAAATGAATAAAGCGGTTAAATGGGTCATCTCGTAAGGGCCCTTTTTCCATTGTTCGCCAAGTATGGAGGTG
>JBBUBU010000073.1:1746-17741 GCA_038058115.1 Patescibacteria group bacterium
TCTGACCTCCCTTTTAGGGAGGTCAGACCTCCATACTTGTATTTTCCATAAAGCAAATGCCCGGTCATTTTCATGTGGATTAAAATAGTTTTGCCCTTGGATAAATTTATTAAAATATTTTTTCCGCGTCGAGTTATTGATAAAATTTTTTTATCAATAACATCTTTTTTAAAAAATTTAAAATATTTTGGATTAGCTACAGTATCTTCTTGGCGTTTATCTTTGGTTGCTAAGTCAGTCCAAACATCTTTAATGGTAAGTCCCACCACTTTTTGTCGCAAACCTTTTGTTGTTGTTTCTACTTCTGGTAATTCCGGCATGGGTTTTTAAATTTCGTTTCCTAAGGTCAGACCTTTAGAAATGAAACTAAGTAAAATTGTAATTTTATAATTTTTTTTTAATTACTGCGTGAGTTATTAAAGTAATTATTGTTCCTAAAATAAAATCGCCAAAAATATTCATTGGAAAATGAATTCCAGACATAATATGACTTATTCCAATTAAAAAACTAAAAAAAATAAACACGGAACCAACTTTTTTATTTATTAAAAAAATAGAAATAGCCAGAGCAACAAAAAGACTAGTATGGTCAGCTGGGAAAGAAAAACTGCTTTCCGATACCAAGGTTTGAATATTAGAAAATACTAAAAATGGTCTGGGCGTGTGAAATAATATTTTTAAACAAAAACCAGCAAGTTCAGTAATAATTATTGATATAAATGTTGGAAAACATATACGTATGAATTGAAAAATTATTAAGTTTCCATCAAAAGACCATGGATTTAGTGAAGCAGCTTTTATTAAATCAACATCTGGAATATTAAAAAGGTCAATTAATAATTTAATAAAAAAAAAGAAAAAAGCTAAAATAAGTACTATGAATGAAAAATCAAAATCAAAAAAAATAATAAATTCTTTTGAAAGAAAATTTTGCCCAAAATTATATATTGAAAAGAAAATTTGATGATCCATATCTAATTAATTTAAAGCCCTCTTTCTTCCCAATAGTTTGGATTACGATGAAGATTCATAATTGCCATGATTATAATTTGATTTGAAGTCAAACTAAATAAAATTCCAAATGGAAAGGTTTTAGTGAGGCAACGTCGCACAGAAATTTTATGATCAAATTCAATAATTGGATATAAAAATGGGTTAATTTGAATTCCATTTATACCACTCTGAACACACGAGAGAAATCTTTTTCCTAGGTCAGGTTGTTGAGACTCATAATAGATTGCCGCCTTGAGCATTTCTGTTTCAGCTTCAGGATGAAAATAAATTTTTCTCATCCTAGTTTACTGTAAGCTCTTTCGAAGACAGACTCTGCCTGTTTAAGTTCTACTAGGTTTTGATCTATTTCTTGACAACGTCTAGCAATTACTTTCTTCCATTCTTGGGACAAATCAGGTCCTTGGATTTCATCCAAGCTTTCAATAATTTTTTCTGCGACAAAAGCCCGCAATAGGGGTGGTAATTTAAGTGCCTCTAAAACTACTTGTTTTGTGCTTATTTCCATAATATTAGTTTATCATCTAGGAAAAAAGTAGTCAAATAATATTTTTATTAGCTAGTCCCTAATATTTTAAGTGCTTCTTTTATTTTGGTATTTGTGTTGCTATCCGGTGAAACATTTTTTAATGCTTCTCGAGCCTCATTTTGTGAATAACCTAAAGATTTTAAGGCCTCTAGCGCGTCTAATTCATTTTTAAGCAATGGCCCAAGTTCTTCTTTTCCTATTTTATCTCTCAACTCAATAATTATTTTTTCTGCTGTTTTTTTGCCAATACCAGAAATTTTTGTGAGATAAGCCAAATCGCTTGAAGCAATTGATTTTTTTAAATTTTCAATTGCAACAGTTCCTAAAATATTTAAACCAGATTTTGGACCAATGCCCGAGACATTTATTATCATTTCAAAAAATTCTAATTCCTCATATTGCAAAAATCCATATAAATCTAAGGCATCTTCGCGCGCATGGGTATGAATCCAAAGAAAAATTTCTTCTTTTTTAACTTTTGAAATAGTTTCTGGTAATACATATATTTTATAACCAAGTCCGCCTGTTTCAATAATTATAAATTTTTCTTTTTTTAAAATAATTTTTCCCTTTATACTTCCAATCATAAAATGATTGTAGCATGAATTGCTTTGAATTACTTATACGGGCGATCCACTTTTGAATTTGAATTTAATTAATGTATTTTTAGAAAAAATGTTATAATAAAATTATGAAAAAAATAAATGTACAAGGTCTCGAGATAGCAATTGTTTCCAAAAGAGAACAAGATTATATATCTCTTACGGATATGCTAAGGGCTAAAGATGGAGAGTTTTTCATCTCTGATTGGCTAAGAAACAGGAACACCATTGAGTTTTTGGGTATTTGGGAGCAGGTAAACAACCCTAATTTTAATTATGGCGAATTCGCCATAATTAGAAGTAGGGCAGGACTAAATAGTTATAAAATAAGCGTGAAAGATTGGGTTAATAAAACTGGTGCTATAGGTTTAGGGGCTACAACAGGCAGGTACGGGGGTACTTTTGCTCATAAAGATATTGCATTTGAGTTTGGAATGTGGATATCGCCAGAATTTAAAATTTACTTAATTAAAGAATTTCAAAGACTTAAAATTGAAGAAAATACGAGGTTAACTCTTGGTTGGGATGCAAAAAGGACTTTGACTAAAATTAATTATAGAATACATACGGATTCTATAAAAGAAAATATTATTTTACCACAACAGCTTTCTCAAAAAGATGCTAACAATACTTATGCGACTGAAGCTGATATTTTAAATAAAGCATTGTTTGGAATGACTGCGCTTGAATGGAAAAGTAAAAATAAAAACAAAGAAGGAAATATGCGAGATTATTCTGATGTGTGTCAGTTAATTTGTCTTGCAAATTTAGAAACATTAAATTCTGAATTTATAAAAATGGGAATGTCTCAGAAAGAGAGATTGCTAAAATTGAATGAAATAGCTATTACTCAAATGAAATCGCTTTTAGCAAATAACACAGTGAAGAAGTTACTGAAATAATAATATGTTAGAAAAAGTAAATTTTAACACTAACTCGACGGTCGTCAGCTCAGTAAAGTAAATATTTTTTTCAACACCAAGCCAATGTCAAGGTTCGACCTTGACATTGAATATTTACTTTTCAAAAGAGAAGACTGAATTTTCGCCATCAGATTTCATAATAATATTGCCCAGTAGATCAGTGCGGAAAATTTTTGTGCCAAATTTATTTAAAGTATTTAGAATTTCTGGGTGTGGATGATTATATTTATTATTTTTACCACTAGAAATAAATGCATAATTTGGTAGAATTTTTTCTATTAATTTTTCGGAAGTGGAAGTGCGAGAGCCATGGTGACCAATTTTTAAAATATTTATATGATTATTTTTGCAAGTAATTACAATTACAAAAACGCAATTATTATTATCAGCATTAGTTTGAAAATTTTTAATAATTATTTCTTCTGTTTTAAGAGTTGCATCGCCCATTAACATTATGGAATTTTTTCCATAAGTAAGTTGTGCAACAATGGACCCATCATTTGTGGACCAAGATGAAACATCTTGGTCGGGAAATAAAATATTAATTACTGCCCCATCGCCAATATTTAATGTCATTCCTTTTTTGGCTAAAATAGTTTCGGTTGTATGTGTGTTTAAACTAGGATTTTTTTCTAAGGTCAGACCTTTTGGACTTTGTGGGGCGTTAAGCTGGGACCCCAAGGTCAGACCTTGAAAAAATATTTCATTTTTTAAATTTTTATAAACTTTAGATTTATTAAAAGTTCCAGATTCAAAAATTTTATCAACTTTATAATTTTTTAAAATTTCTAAAAATCCACCAATGTGATCTCTGTCGGGATTGGTAATTATTATTGCGTCCAAGTGTCTATCAAAGGGTGGCATAAGCCGCGCCAATTGACCTAAAATTTTTCTGGATGGACCACCATCAATAAGAATTTGAGTTCCGGTAGGGGATTCAATGAAAAGCGCGTCACCTTGTCCGACATCTAACATCGCGAAAGTTAATTTCTTTTTAGAATTTTGCCAAAGTAAGAAATAAAGAAAAATAGTAAAAACAAAGAGGATTAAAAATAAAATAATTAATCCGTATTTTTTAAAAAAAGTTGACACAAAAAACTATTTAAGTAATTTAGATAAGCGCGATTTCTTGCGCGCAGCATTATTTTTTTTAATTAGATTAACTTTAGCAGCTTTGTCTATTGCTTGATAAGCAGAACTCAACATACCCTGAGCAGTCGTTTTGTCAGTTTTAGCTGTTTTAACTAATTTATTTACAATTTCTTTCATAGCTTTCTTTCGGCGATTATTAACAAGCTTCTTGCGAAGAGAGCTTCTAATTGCTTTTTTAGCTGATTTTGTTATAGGCATATTTGTATAATAGCAAAAAAAAATAAAAATGCAAGGGATACAGAGGTCAGACCTTGAAGAAGCCCTAAAGGTCTGACCTCTGTATCCCTTGCATTTTTTTTACAAATTTGACAAATATGATGTAAATTTGTTACATTAAAAATGTGGAGTTATATATTATTATATTGAAAAAATTAAGTATTGATTCACAAGAATTATCAAACTACGGGCTTAACGCCACCGTATATTTATGTTGAAGCGAAATTTTAAACTCTTTTCGGGAACAGGAACACACTTAAAGCCACAGATTTAAAAACAAGTTTAAAAAAACGCAAACCATAAAATAATGTGGTTATTCTTGTAGTCACACAAAAATTATGGAACTAAATTTAATGAGTTTAATTGCTATAGGCGCTGGGGCGCTTATTTTGGGTGTTGGAATTGGTTATTACCTACGCTTAATTATTGCGCTTGGCAAAAGGCGTTCAATTGAAATTGATATTAAGCAAATGATGGTTGGCGCAAAAGAAGAAGCACAGAATATTGTAAATGAGGCAAAAGAAAAATCAGAAAAAAAAATAGCAGAGGTAAAAGAAGAAATAAAAAATCACGAGCAAGAAATAAGAAACCGTGAGCAAGAATTCAAAGAAAACGAAAGAAGATTAATCAAAAAAGATGAACTTCTGGATACTCGACAAGTAGATTTAGAAAAAAAGGTAGAACTTTTAAAAGTTAAAACTGAGGAAATAAAAAAAATTCAAGAAAGAGCAGTTGAAATTGAAGAAAAAAAAGGTCTTGAGCTTGAAAAAATTTCTGGACTTACAAAAGAAAAAGCAAAAGAAGAGATTTTACAAAATGTAGAAAAAAAGTACGCAGAAGATATTTTAGTAAGAATACAAAAACTTGAAGGTGATAATAAAGAAAAATTAAATCTTAGAGCAAAAGATATTTTGTCTACTTCTATTCAGCGTCTTGCGGCTAGTACTGCTCCAGAAATATGTGTAACTTCAGTGGTAATACCAAATAATGAAATAAAAGGAAAAATAATTGGTAAAGAAGGAAGAAATATTAAAGCTTTTGAACGCGCGGCGGGGGTAGAAGTTGTAATTGATGAAACACCTAATGCAATATTAATTTCATCTTTTGATCCAATCAGAAGGCAAGTTGCTCGCGCAGCTTTGGAAAATTTAATTTTAGATGGACGCATTCAACCTGCTAAAATTGAAGAATTTATTGAAAAAGCAAAAGAAGATATAAATAAAATAATTAAAGAAAAAGGCGAACAAGCAGTTTTTGAAACTGGTGTATTGGGTTTTGATCCAAGAATTGTTGCAATTCTTGGGCGTTTGTATTTCCGAACAAGTTATGGGCAGAATGTTCTTCAACATTCCATTGAGATGACGCATATTGCTGGAATGATTGCTGAAGAATTGGGGGCAGATGTTGCAATTGCCAAAGCGGGAGCATTGGTACATGATATTGGTAAAGCTTTAGATCATGAAGTACAGGGTACACATGTTGATATTGGAATGAGAATTTTACAAAAATTTGGCGCTGATGAAAGAATTATTACAGCGATGAAATCACACCATGAAGAATATCCTTATGAAACTGTTGAATCGATTATTGTTCAAACAGCTGATGCAATTTCCGCGGGCCGACCAGGAGCTCGTCGTGATTCAGTTGAAAATTATTTAAAAAGATTACAAGATCTTGAAAATTTAGTAAACAGTTTTCCTTCGGTTGAAAAATCTTACGCGATTGCTGCCGGTAGGGAAGTTCGTGTTTTTGTTAGTCCAGAAAAAATTACTGACGCCGAAGCTAAACTTATGGCTCGCGATATGGCATTAAAAATAGAACAGGATTTAAAATATCCCGGAGAAATTAAAATCATTATGATCCGTGAAACTCGTATCATAGAATACGCGAGATAAAAATTCCAATAGACCCCTTCCTAAAGTTTATTATTGACATTCTGTAGCACAATTTGTTACACTAGAAATACATGAGAACAACTTTAAACATATCAATGCCGGCTTCTTTAAAAAAAAGTGTAGATTCTTCGGTAAAAGAAGGCAAATACGCTTCAGTAAGCGAGTTTTTTAGAGATGCGATTAGGGCTTGGGAAGAAGAACAGTTATATCAATCGGTGCTTATAAGTAAAAAGGAATTTACTCAAGGGAAAGGAAAGAAATTGTGTTCCCTTAAAGATTTAATGTAATTTAAAATAATTTATGAACATTGCTTATTCTCCAGAATTTGCTCGCCGTTTTAAAAAATTACCACGCGAAATAAAGTTAAAAGCTTTAGTAAAGGAGGAAGTTTTTAGAAAAGATCCATTCGACCCAGTATTAAAAACTCATAAATTATCTGGGAAGTTTGTGGATGAATATTCTTTTTGGATCGATTTTAAAACCAGAATTATTTTTTCTTTTGTAAATTCAAATCTGGTTTGTTTTCATTCAGTTGGAGGTCATGAGATTTATAAATAAAATTAAAAATATGAAAAAAGTTGCAATTGTTGGATCAGGGGGTGGAATGTCTTGCGCTTATTTTGCGGGAGCAATTTTGGCTTTGGTGCGCGAATTGAATTTTACAAAACCATATTTAGCAATCGGAAGTTCTGGTAGTACCGGAACTTTAGCTTATTATGTTTCTGAGCAATATGATTCGATTGAACATATTTGGTCTAATTTATTATCTTCAAAAGAGTTTATTTCATTAATCCGAATAAACAAAATTATGGACATTGATTATTTAATTGATGAAGTTTTTAAAAAACAAGATATTTTAGATGTTGATAAATTAAAATCATCAAAAATAAAATAATTTGGCTTGATAAATCTTTAAATTCTTTTAAAGATAAAATAAAAAAAGATTGTATTCAAAATCATAATAAAAATCATGAAAAAATTTTTAAGTTAAAAATAATTTTTCTTCCCCCTACCTTTAAATACGAAGGTAAGGCATTATGTATTTGTGAAAGAAAAATTTAAAATAAGAAAATGGATTTTCTTAAAAAGTCAACTTGAGTTGACTTTTTAATGCAAAAGAGTAATATAGGTTATATAAATATGAAAATAATAGACCGATATATCAAAAAAGAGTTAAAAGATAAGCTTTTTAAGGGAAAAGTAGTTATTATTTATGGTCCGCGACAAGCAGGGAAAACAACTTTTTTGAAGAATTTTCTGCAAGATTTTGAAAATACTAGATATATCAATTGTGATATTCCCGAAAATACTGATGGTCTTTCTCCAAAATCCGTGACCAGGCTCCGAGAGTTTATCGGCGATTATAAACTTGTTGTATTTGATGAAGCTCAAAGAATTTTTGATATTGGAAGAACTTTGAAGATACTTGTTGATGAATATCCAGAAATGCAAATTATTGCCACCGGGTCGTCATCTTTTGATCTTGAAAATAAATTAGCAGAACCACTTACTGGCAGACATTATGATTTTATGATGTTACCCCCGATGTATAGTGAATTAATTTCATTATATTCTGATCGGACAGAAATCATTTGCTCTCTTGAAAATCGTTTACTCTATGGTTCTTATCCCGAAATTATTTTTCCAAAAGATGGAGACAAAACTCGTGAGCGTATAAAAAGCATAGCTGAAGATTATTCAATGAAGGACATTCTTGGTTTTGAGGGGATTCGCAAATCAGATACTATTATGAAATTATTGAAAGCTCTCGCATATCAAATGGGGCAAGAAATTTCTTACAAAGAAATCGCGCAAAATTTTGGATTGAGCATCCAAACTATTGATCGTTATATAGACATACTTGAAAAAGCGTTTATTGTTTTTCGTTTACAACCGTATGTGAATAATAAAAGAATCAGTCTTCGTAGAACTCGCAAAATTTATTTTTGGGATACGGGTCTTCGCAACGCACTTATAAATAATTTTGAAAGCTTGTCTTTGCGTCCTGACAAAGGAGCTTTATTTGAAAATTATATAGTGGCTGAATTACGCAAAAAGAATTTTTCTTATTTTTCATCCCAGAATTTTTATTTTTGGCGAGCGTATGATGGTGAAGAAATTGATATTATACTTGAAAAAGACGGAAAAATTACGGGATATGAATGCAAGTGGAAATCTGATAAAGATATTATAAAAAAATCATCCGATGCTCCAGTAAAAGAAATCGAAATAATAACATCAGAAAATTATATGAAGTTTTTAGGGTGAGTTTGTCGAATAGAAATCAAGGTTGACCTTGATTTCTAAAACAGGACTTAAAATATCCCGGAGAAATTAAAATCATTATGATCCGCGAAACTCGAGTTATAGAATACGCGAGATAGAATTTACATTGACTTTTAAGATCTATAAATCTTCAGCCGCAAGTCCTGTATGTTTTGCAATACGACTCAGCATGCATGGCCCAATTTCTTCACGTTCATGAAAAGCAAAAGTAAAATTTTGCCATCCAACTCTGGTTAATATTCTATGTGAGCCACGTTGACGTTTTAGTTGCCAACCAATAGCAAACAAAGCTTTTAAAAGATGTGATGCTTTAACGGACCGCCATTTCATAATTAAATAACTGACTAATCTGATAAGGAGAACGACCTTGCTCTAGACCATCAGCAAGTGTGTGAAGAGCGATAGCGCACACTTTTCGCAGTGCTTCTTGTTTTGTTAAGCCATAAGCCATTACTCCAGGTAAATTAGAAATTTCAGCAATCCAACGTTTGTCGCTTTCACGATCAAATTCAATCAAAAAATTTTTAAGATTATTTTTTATTTTTAATTCTTTCATGTTAAAAGTATACCATAAGCGTATTATTGATTGCAAGAAAAATTATAAAATAACTAAACCATATAATCTATATATAGTTTTGACAAAGTATATATAGTTTGAAAAAATTCACCCTTAATTTTATATGACTTACTTAAATAAATCTCAAATGAATGATGATCAGAGTTTGCTTGAAGATTTTTTGTGTGATGCTATTTTAGAGGGATATAAAATTTTAGAAAGGCGGTAATCAAAAAGGCCGGTCATTTACTTTCGTAAACGACCGGCCGTATGCCTTAAGTTTAAAACACTTTTAATCTTGGGAAGACATTAAGCCCGCCCAATTTTCTTTTGTTGCTTTTGGTTTAATGGGGATAGAACCCCTCCTGCAAAGTGGGCAGTCTATTGATTCCCACTCATTAATCTTATGGTCAACGATAGGGATAATTTTGAATTTATTAATGCCTAACAAGTTTTATTTAATTTTTAATTGCCACAAAAAGGAATCTTTTTTGTTGACGAAAAATAGATAATTTTCATTTTCATCTAAAGCCAATTTAATTCCATCAATATTTTCGCCACCTTCAATAGAAATTGGATCTACTAATAAATTTGTTTTTCCTGTTTCGGTATTAATTTTAAAAATTTGATCTGTAAAAGAAATTTCCCCTTGATACCAAATGTCGGGATATTCGCCACCTCCAACCGAGTTAGGTATTGAGCAATAAATTTCTATATTATTTTTTGCCCAGACACATTTTTCTGGCATAGTTTTTATTCCAAGTGAAGTACTTGTTTTTGTTTCTATATTATAAGATTGTAATAATAAATTATTGCCACTGTATAGAACAAAATTACCATCTGGGCTCATTAGGGTCGTTAAGCCATTTATATTTCCCAAAATTCTATTAAAATCTTTTTTGTCAGGGTCAATGATATACATATAACCAAGCACTCGAGCCGATGGTTTTGTTGTTAGACTAATAATTTTTTGATTTGGCCATTGAGAAAGCCATTCGGTAAATTGTGAATCAAATATTTCTAATTTTTTATTATTAAATAAATTTGAGATTATTCCAAGCACTTCGCCTGGAATTTTTAATAAATAAAATATTTCTGAAGAAGTATACGGTGGCGTTAAGCTCGTAGCTGGTTTCACGCTTACATCCAAAATATTTTCTGGCAAAAAAGATCCAATAATTTTCATATTCTGAGAAGTTTTTGGGAAGTCTGACTTATCCGTACTCGGGAAGTCCGACTTATCCAAAAACTTCTCTTTCGGCAAAGCACCCATAAAAGTTTCAATGTTTGCTTCATTTTTTAAATAACGCATAATTACCGACTCCCCATTATTTCCAAAATAAGCCTCATATACTTTTGGCACAACAGTATCGGTAAATTTAACTTCTTTTATTTCATCTGCAAAGGTTTGATAAATATTTCCGTCAGCTCGAGCAACATACCTTAAAGCCGGCACAAATTCTGTTTCTGTGCTCCCTGTGGCATTAAGCTGGGACTTTATTTTTAAGTTTATTTCTAAATTTTTTTTTATAGATGCTTCTGAAATTAAGTCATCAATTTCTTTATTCAATTCCTCGTCTGACATTTCTACATCGTCTTCCTTCAAGTTTTGAGAAGTCAGACTTCCCGGACTTACCGGATAAGTCGGACTTCCAAAACTTTCTTTTGCTTTTTTTAATACTTCCTTCTGAAATACCGTAAAACCTGCAATTGGCATACTAGAAATTTTTTTTAATAAAATATCTTTTTTTGCTTCTGGAATTTTTTCACTAGTTATTGGTTCATCTTTTTTGGGAGGAGTTACTTTCTTTTTTTTAAATGGATTAAATTCTGAAAAAAAATCTATATCAGGACTTGTTTCAACCGTTTTAGTTTTTATTGGATTAAAATAGAAATAAATAAAAACTCCAGCAGTTGCTATTGTTAAAATAATTATTAAAAGTATAAAATTTCGATTGGACATATTGTTTTTGTTTATTTTTATGGAACATTAATGATTTCTACTCCGCTGTTTGGACACTGGTCTTTTTCTGCATGCCAATGGTCGGGTTCTTGTTCTGCATAATATACAATATCATTTGTATGTTTATAACACATTGCTTCACTTGGGAAAGTACCACTTGTTATTCCCATTATGTATTTATTTAATTTTTCGTTGCCTGCACTAAAATCAACTGTGCTACTACCAGGTTTATGTGTTGTTTGAAATGTATAGGTATTGGTATGTAACCAAGTTTCTGTTCCACCGGTTACTGTAATAGCACAGTCACCACAACCGTCTTGTGTGTCTGCTATTATTTTGGTATCAAATCCTATGAGTGATGTACAATTTTCTTGGCCATATGTTGTACACTCACCTTTATTAATAGTAATGCCAAGCAATGATGCTCGGAGATTGTTTGCTTCAATTAAATCAGCGTCATTCAACGCAGCTCCTTTTTGATATTGTTTACCATTAAATTCTGTAGTAGCACCACCAGTATCAGGATCTGGCGTCAATTCAGGAGGGGGTGCTGTATATTTTAGATTAGTTCCAAGGTTTGGTTCAACTTTTAGTAAATTAGGATTTATTGTATATAAAATTGCATAACTACCCAAGGCAAGTATGAGTCCAAAAATTGCATTCCATATTTTTTTCTTACCTTCTGATTTTTCTGTTGCTAAGCCAGATAGCATATATTCAAGGCCGCCATAAATAATCATAATTAAAGCCAAAAGAGCAACCAAGCCAATTGCTATTTTAAGCATTTGATTTAAATATTTACCTAAGGCGCTTACTTCTTTTCCGGATGCATCTATTGTATTTTTTACTTGAAATGTTGTTTGTAATTCACCATCCTTGTCCGGATCAGGCAGTGGTGCTAAAAATTTATAATCATCAGTTACTTTAGGTGGGCATTTATCTTCCGCAATGTGAGCAATATCTTTATTGTCAGTATCTTTACCACAATGATCCGCATTAGCAATTTTTATTAAAAATAAATTACTACCAAAAATACCACTAATGCTGAGTAGTGCAAATATATTAATTGTTATTAACAAAATAATCAACAGTTCTTTTTTCAATATTAATTTCATAGTCCTAGTATACAAAATATGTGCTTGAAATGTAAAGGAGGCGGCGAATACACAGGTCACACCTCTGGAGTACCCGAGGTGTGACCTGTGTATTCGCCTTTTATTCAACCAAAAAGGTTGAAATTGTTTGGGAGTGGTTGTAGACGGAATCATAAGAAATTATTTTTAAAACATTTTCTTTTTGGAGATTATCTAAACTAGATGGAACGAATGAAAAATTAAATTGACTTTGAGTATTACCCTGAGTATTGCTCTTGGCATTACCTAAATAAATATTATTAATAAAAATATCAATTTTTTTTAATGGAAATTTTCCGGTGCTAGAAATTTTTATTATAATTTTTTCATCCGGTAAATATTTTTTATTTATATCTGGTTCTAAAATAGTAATTACCGGTTTATTCGCCTCTATGTGTATATCGTCTGTTTCTGTTGGTTTGTCAGAAGGTGAAATATTTGCATATTTATTTTTATTTTCTGCCCACCAGTTTTGAATTGGAATTTCCCAATTATTAAATTGTGAATCATGGCTGAAGTTTTGATAAGTCAGACTTCCCGGACTTACCGGATAAGTCGGACTTCCAAAACTTAAAATATTATTTTTATCAAGCCAATAAAGAATTGAATGAACATTAGTTATTATTTTTCTTTCTTTAGTTTCTTCCGGTGTATTTTCAGTCGCTAATTTACCAGAAATTTTATCAATAAAAAATTCTTCATTTCCTTGCCAATGGCCGCTTAAAATTGGTTTCATTTTTTTTAAGTCACCTGGTATTGGTTTTTTAAATTTTTCCTCTGGCAAATCTTTTAAAATTTCGGTCATAAATTTATTCCAAATTGGACCAGCCGCGGCTACTCCACCTTTTTTCATCGGAGTATTTTCGTTGTTACCAGCCCACACCCCAACCGCGATTGATGGAGTATATCCAATTAGCCAAGCGTCTTTGTCATTATTTGTTGTTCCAGATTTTGCCGCCACTTCTCTTCCTGGAATAAATAAATTTGAACTTGCGCCAAATGTTGGGGTGCGGGAAACATTGTCCGATAAAACATCCGAAATAGTTAAAGCAATATTTTCATCTAATATTTTTTTATTATTTAATTTAAATTCTTCTAAAATTTTTCCATCAGAATTTTCAACTTTTAAAATTCCAGTATAATTATTTTTTATTCCATCATTTGCAAAAACACTATACGCAGAAACCATTTCTAAAAGTTTTACTTCTCCGCCGCCAAGCACTAAAGTAAGTCCATATCTTGCAGCATTAATTAAAGTGCTTAGTCCTAATTCCTCAGCCATTCTTAATGAGTCTTTGAGGCCAACTAAATACAAAAGTTTTACGGCTGTAATGTTTACCGACTCGGCTAAAGAACTTCTTAAGGTTATTGGGCCACGAATTTTTTCACCATAATTTTGTGGCATATAACAATTTTTTTGATCAAAGCCAGCTGGAGCTTGTCCATAAGCATTGCAACTAGAATGAAATTCAGTTGGTAAATCAAAAAGCACGGTTTCGGGAACAAAACCTTTATTAAAAGCTTCAGCATAAATAAATGGCTTAAAAGAAGAACCAGGTTGCCTAGTAGCAGTTGCAATATTATAATTACCATCTATTTTTTTGTCAAAATAATCCCTAGAGCCCACCATGGTCAAAATTTGGCCTGTTTTTGGATCTATTGCCACCAAGCCAGCATTTTTACCATTTATTTTTTTTTCATTCGTTAAAGCACCTTCTTTGACAATTTTTTCAGCTTTTTCTTGTAAATTATAATCAAGGGTAGTAATTATTTTTAAACCATCATTATTTAAGTTTTCATTTCCATATTTTTCTTCTAAATAATCTTTTATAAAAAACACAAAGTGTGGCGCTTTAATTTCCCCGCTGGTTTTTGGAATAAAAATAACTTTTTCGTTTTTTGCTTTTTCATATTCATTTTGGGAAATAAATTTTAGTTCAAACATTCTAGCTAGTACTAAATTTTTTCTTTTTTCTAATTTATCATTATTTTTTTTATAAGGCGAAAGGGAAGTAGGGGCTTGGGGAATAGCCGCTAAATAAGCCGCTTCAGCCAAAGTTAAATTTTGTGTACTTTTATTAAAGTAATTTTTGCTGGCTTCTTCAATTCCATAAATATTTCCGCCATAGGGTGATTCATTTAGATAAAATTCTAAAATTTTTTCTTTAGACATACTTTTGTCTAATTTCATTGCCAAGACCCATTCTTTAATTTTTCTAATATAAGTTTTTTCTTGAGTTAAGAGAGTATTTTTTATTAATTGTTGTGTTATGGTTGATCCACCCTGGGTTTTAGTTCCTAATAAATTAGCGATTATTGCCCTGAGAGTTGATTTAATTCTAATACCAGGATGATTATAAAATTCAGAATCTTCAATTGCGACTGTTGCATTTTTAATATTTAAACCCATTTTATTAAAATTAATATCCGTTTTTTTTACGTCATGATGTATATTGTACAATAAAATTTTTCCAGTTCGATCATATATTTTTGTTGAATTTATAATTTTTCTATCTTCAAAAGAAGATAAGTCTGGAATTTTTAAAGAAGAAACCCATATTGCTGATGCTCCTAGAAAAAATAAAAAAATACTAAAAATAAATAAAATTAAATTTTTGAAAATTTTTTTTTTACTCGAGGTAAATTTTTTGGTGTGTTGTTTTTGCATTGCATTATTTTTTTACAAAGTTTAATATTTTATTTTTCTTTCCTATGTCTGTAGAACATAGCTTCCTTAAAAAAATATCAAACTTTTAGTATCATAACAAAAACAAAGCGATTTCCAAGTCCCAGCTTAACGCCACAGGTTTCAGAAATCGCTTTGTTTTGTATTAGAAGAATTTATTCATTAGTATCGTAATACTCCCCATCGTCAGGATTATTTTCATCTAATGATTCTGGTTCTTTGTCAGAGTCAGAATCTGAATCATTTTCCTCTTTTATTTCATCGCTATCATTGGTCATGATATTAAAATAGATAATGTCCCAGCTTAACGCCACAACAATTACTATTAAGTTAATTTATAATAAAAATAGTAATTAATTACTATTAACTATTTTGTATCAAATTCTAAAATTTTTTGCAAATGAAACTGTGGATAAGTGTGCTAAGCCAGTCAAAGCAATTGCAATAGCATCTAATTCATCGTCACCTCGTGTGGCAAGCTGGGACTTATTTTCATCAATTTTAATTAAATGTTTCAGCATACTACTAATTTGTTTTTTATCAGCTTTTCCGTAACCAGTAATCGCGACTTTAACTTGCAGGGGAGTAATTTCTAAAATTTTTAAATTCTTTTGCATAGCTTCATAAATTATAACTCCTCGAACTTCCGCGACATGCATTGCGGTTTTTTGATTAGTTGTAAAAAATAAAGTTTCAATTGCTAAAATATCTGGTTTGTATTTTTTTATTATTTTCTTAACTTCTTCGCCAATTAAATTTAATCTTTCCGGAAATTCCAATTGCGCGGAAGTTTTAAAACACTCAGAAAAAATTAATTTTTCCGTAACGCCACCCAGTCCCCTAGAATTTGAAATTCCAGAGGGCTGGGGAGCCACCTTTTCCACCACCGCAACTCCCAATCTTTCAAACCCCGGATCGATGCCTAATATTTTCATACTCATATTGTAACATTTGGAGCGATAAATTACATAAAATTATAATTTTAATATATACACTAACTCGACGGCCGTCGAGTTAGTGTATATATTTTCTTACTCAGCATT
>JBBUBU010000074.1:0-8923 GCA_038058115.1 Patescibacteria group bacterium
CAGTCCATATCAGTACCGAAAACATAACCTTAAAAACAGAAAGTGTAACAATAGAATCCTCATACAACATTTCTCCTTGAACCCCAATGCCTACCCCATCGTATACATCTTTCATATTCTGCCCACTCCAAAAAATAAACTTGCTGTTTTCGCTTCCACCCGACAAAACATCAAAGGCGTATTTGCAATTTTTTGCTTCTAAGATATTATCTCCACTTACTTCAATGGTCTTATTAGCGTTAATAAATTTACGAGGATAGGATAATTTAAATTGATCAAAGATTTTTTTCTGTTCATTTAATCCACTAAAGCTGTTTAAATTAAAATTTTTTAATTTTTCTTCGTATTCAGTTTTACTATATTGCTTATTAAAAATACAGTAACTTTTATTTCTTAATCCAACACAACCGAAACAATCCGAACAATTTTTGCAATCGTAAAGAAAATATGAATTCATGCAATTTTCACAATTTTGGCTATAAAAAATATGGTAGGAATTCTTGCATATTAAATTTTCGTAACTTAATTCTGCTTTATCAACAAAATATAAATCGGAAGAATTTTTAATAGAAAAAATATGATTAGAATATATGGTATCTTCAGCATCTTTTCCTCCTATTACCATATAGGAATTTTTACTATCAGCAAAATAATTAACATATGGACTATTAATATTATTTCTTACAAATAAATTAATACTGGGTACAAGCTGAATAAGCTCATTGAATTGTACAAAAAATAGTTCTTCAAAATCGTAATTTTTACCATATTCTACAAAATCACAATCATCAGACCACCAATATTTTTGGTCATAAACCTTAAAATTTTTATCTGTAGAATAAACAGAAATTAATTCCTCGTCATGCCCCGGTGCATCACACTTTCTTTTATATAAAGTTCTCTCATTTCTCCAGATCATTCTCCTCGTCATCCGACACTCCGGACACCAAGTCGGTGGAGGGACTTTTATTTTTTGGTAAAATAAAAAATCCTCCGGTTCAATCGGAAATTCTTTTTGGCAGTTTTGGCAAATTTTTGTTTCTATCTGCATTTTTAGATTATAACATTTTTTGAAGCTTTTTTAGTTTAGTTAATAATATTTATTTACGCTACCATGCACTAGTACATGGATACATAAATATTTATGTATTAAATTATAAAAATAAAAGTATTAGCTTTTACTTTAAAATCAAGGTTTAACCTTAATTTTCAATTTTAGGCATATTTTTCAAATAAAAATATTATTATTAAAATCAGAATATCCCTCAATTACTTTTAGTTTCTCATTATTAAAATATTCTATTGTATTAGAATTTATTGCTTTTTCAAATAATATTTTTGAATAAAGAAATGGAGCATTTTCTCCACGAGATAAAGTTATATGTGGATATTTATTTTTTGATTTAAAATTTTCAACTAAAAGATCATCTCCAAATTCATCAAAAGCTCGGCCTATAATTTTTATATTTTGTTCTTTCCCAATTTCCAAACCATTTAAATTTTCTGGTTTAAATTCAATAGTTGAATGATGACCAAAGATCTTTTTATGTTTATGAGGAAATCTATTTAATAATTCCTGTATGTCCTTAACAAATAAAGCTGTAAATTTTATGTTTTCTTCCATAAAGATTATTTTATCATTTTACTAATTAATTTTTCAATTTTGCTCATGTGTTTGGTCATTTCTTTTTAGCAGACTTTCCGGCGCGTTTTGTCAGCTTTTTAACGGCCTTATCAAAATCACTTTCCAGTTGATTCATCTCTCTGGCGCGATATTCCTCAAACTCTTTTTCTGCTTTTATCATTGCCTGCTTATGTGAAACAGCACCAGCGTTCAAGAGAATGTCGCGATTATTGATATTTATAAAATCATCGAATTTTTTGATCCAATCAGCCGATGTCATACTTTTTTGCTCAAGAGCCATCATCTCGGCGTAGTCAAGATACTGTCCAACCAAAAGGTTTAAGACGGTGAGTTCTTTTTCAGACAGATAATTTTTCGCGATTTTAACGTCATCACCGGTAATATATTTGCCTTTGAAATTCGTCATGCCGATCATGGGCTTTTTGCTGTCTGCCCGTTTGAAGATAATTTCCGCAGCAGTGTGTTTATGCGCCGCGTAGTGCATTTTGTTCTGAACCGTAGCGAAAAACTGTTGGGTGGCTTGAGAGCTTGGCTGATAATCTATCGCGGTAGCGTAGATATCGGTCACTTGCTGGTATAGATTACGCTCACTGGTGCGGATATCTCGAATCCGTTGCAATAGTTCACGAAAATATCGGCCGCCACCATTCTTTAACCGTTGATCGTCCAAAGTAAATCCTTTGACGATATATTCTTTCAACCGTTGGGTTGCCCAAATACGGAATTGGGTGCCACGCAATGAATTAACTCGATAGCCGACGGAAATAACAACATCAAGGTTATAGTGTTTTACCGCATATTCTTTCCCATCCGCACCAGTTCGTCGGGATTCCCGACAAACTGAATTTTCGTCTAATTCCCGCTCTTTAAAGATGTTTTGGATATGCTCGGCGACAGTTGAGCGGCCTTTATCAAACAATTCAGCCATTTGGTCTTGGTTTAGCCAAACAGTCTCATCCTGAATACATACCTCAATCCTTGGCTGACCGCCGTCGCCTTCGTAGATGATGATTTTGTTATTTGATTCTTTTTGCATTTTTAAATTATAGTATTTTTTGAAGCTATTTATTTTATTAATATATTTCTTGCTGATAACATTTCTCGCAGTATACTATTTCTGGTCTCTCGGGGGAATACGAAGTTTGGAAAGTGTTACGGCAAGCTTGTTCTGGATTATTTAAGTTATGGAAATGAGTAACAGTATTAGTGTAAATATTATTACTAGAAGTTCCCCCATTGCACTGACATTGCCTTTCCCATAATTTCAAAGGATTCCTTTGTTTTAATCTCTGATAATGTCGACAATTGGGACATAATCTAGGTAAAGGTAAATTCATTCTACGGTAGAAATCTAATTCTCTAGGAATTATTTTAAAAGCGGTGGTGCATTGTTCGTTGCAATTCTTAGCCCCACCTAAATCCTCCCCGAAGGAGAGGACTTTTTTATTTTCCCCCTCTCCTTCGGGGAGGGGGTTAGGGGGTGGGGTAGAGTTGTAATGCTGACACTGAATTACTTGATTTAATATATCGTCTGTTACATCTTTAATATTATCTGGAATATCTTCTGTCTTTAAAGTTATTTCATAATTTCTTATTTCTTCTTCTTTCCAACTATAACCTTGATTTATAGCTTCTTCTTTAGTTAAAGGAAAGTATTCTTGAGCTATAGTTTCATTATAACTAAAAGGTGATAATTCTGGTGGAAAGAATTCTCCGTATTCGTATATTCTTCCCTTTTTATCCACATATGGCATATCATTCATATGCTGAATGATTTTTGGAACCAATTCTTCATATTCTTCCTTGGTGTATTGTTTGTTGAGGATGCAGTAGCTTTTATTACGAAGACCGACGCAGGCGAAACAATCAGTGCAATTTATGCACATAACGCAATATTTTAAATTTCTACTAACATCTATCGAAAATGAAAATAAATTATTGTAAGGAGAAATTCCACAACCAAAACCCTCGTAAACAAGTTGACCAGAAATCATGCCGTGACAATCATAAATATCCCTGCATCCCTTAAGTACACGAAAACTATATTTTATGTTCTCGGAATCAAAAATATCGAAAGAATATTGGACATTTTTAGAATTCGTAATATTATTCCCAATCGCATTCACGGAATTTTTAATTTCAGCATATTTATGAAGTGCTGAAACCTTAAGTTTAGTAAATTCCTCTTTAAGGTTTTGAATTTGCTTAAAACTTCCAAGATCTACTTCTTTTATTGCTAAATAATAGTCTTCTGGGCTTAAAACTTGCCCCCTTAAAACATAATTTTTATTCCGCAAATTAGCATTCATAAAACAATGAGTCATGGTTGAACATCCAAAAAGAAAATACGAGCTTAAACTTCCTTTAGTTTTTTTAATAAATGCACATGAATAATTTTTTTCACTATCATTAGCTTCATAACATAACTCCCCGCCCAAAAGACGAGTTGAATCCATGCATTGTTTTAGATCTTGTGAATAACTACAATACAAACTGTCTTCAGACAAAGCAGTTGCAAAACATAAATAACAGTTTTTACAATTACCCCCATAATTACAATACTCACTGTTTACCATTGTCCCTTTACAATCCAAAGCCATCAGAGGAGTTTTTTTTATAAGTTCCATAAATTGTAAAAAAAAGTTTTTATCCCATAAGTACTCCAAACTATATGTATTCGCATCCCATTTATCAGAAAACCAACAATTCCGACAATAAACCACAAAAGGTGACTCTTTTTTGTAAACTGTTATTATTAATTTTTCGCACAAATCACATTTACGTTGATATAAACTTCTCTCATTTCTCCAGATCATCCTCCTCACCATCCGACACTCCGGACACCAAATAGGCGGTGGTACTTTAATTTTTTGGTAAAACAAAAAATCTTCCGGTTCAATCGGAAATTCCTTTTGGCAATTTTGACAGGTTTTAATTTCTTCTTTCATTTTGTAATTTCACTTGACTTTATTAATCTATTCGACTATAATATTAATATATTTGGCAGTTTGCCACGTCCCCCGCTTCTGCGGGGATTTATTTTTACTTAATAAAATCTACTAAAGCAACTATTACTTTCGCAAAATCATTTTCATCTAAAGTAGCCATTCTTTTATCTAATCTTCGATAATCATAATGTCTAATTTGACTTACGACTGCGGTACTTAACTTGTCTCCATGAGTAATAAGAACATACTAAGAGCCTTTCTTTTGATTTGTTGTTAAAGGTATAGCTAAAAAAGAATAGCGATCGAGTTTTTTAACTATTAAAACTGATCGCCGAAAATAATCATTTTTGCCATTCATTTCTGTGCCCACATTTTCTCCGACAGAACACCACCATATTTCACGCTCTTTAAAATATGGAGGCTGATGATTACTGTCATGCAATTTTCCTTTTATTTTGATCCACTTTAAAAAATCTTTTAACATAAAATGGTTTTAACTTTTAATACACCTCCTGCTGATAGCATTTTTTGCAAAATCTTTATTTCTTCTTAAAACCAGTACCAGCGGGGATGAGACGGCCAATGATGACATTTTCTTTTAGGCCACGGAGGTTATCAACACCACCTTTAATTGCATTTTCAATAAGAACACGATTAGTATTTTGGAAAGAAGCGGAAGAAAGCCAACTCTTAGTACAAAGCGATACTGTAGTAATACCTAAAATAACTACATCTGCTTTTGCTTCTTTATTTTCTTCTTTGCCATTTTTTATTACTCGTGCATTTTCTTCAATTAGTGAACTAAGTTCAACAATATCGCCAACTGAAAAATTTGTATCCCCTACTTCTTTAATTTTTCTACGAGAAAACATTTGGCGAATAATAATTTCAATATGTTTTCTAGAAATTAAAGTACTTTGTAATTCATAAACTTTATTTACTTCGCGAATAATATATTCTTCAGCTAATTCTTTACTACCAAATTTAAAGATTTCAGAGACATCGGCTGAGCCATCGGTTAACATTTCACCTTTTTTAACTTTATCACCTACTTTTATAATTGGATTTCTTCGTGGTGGTATAGCATATTCAACTGAATTAGTTTCTGAAAGAATTTTTATAATCCTTTCAGAGCCATCAGTTGGATTAGATCTAACTTCTAAAATTTCACCATCAACTTGAGAAATTACAGCTGGATTTTTTGGAATTCTTCTTTCAAAAATTTCTTCAATTCTTGGAATACCAGAAATAATATCAGTACCGGCAACGCCTCCCGCGTGAAAAGTACGAAGTGTAAGCTGAGTACCTGGTTCACCAATTGCTTGTGCAGCAATAATTCCAACCGCTTCTCCTAAATCAACTAAATGATTTCTTCCTAAATCTAAACCGTAACAATTTTGGCAAATACCATAAACAGTTCCACAATTAAGTGGAGAACGAATAAATACTTCGCTAAATCCTTCTTTTTCAATATTGAAAGAATCTTCTTTTGTAATTAAAAAACCTTTTTTGTAAGCAATATTTCCATCTTTGTCTTTAAGGTCAGCTGCTAATACCCGCCCGTGAATACCTTTAGAAAGAGGAACTTCAATTCCAAAAAAGTTACTGTGAGTTACCAATCTTCCTTCTTTTGTGCCGCAATCTTTTTCAGTAATAACTACATCTTGAGCAACATCAACTAAACGACGAGTCAAATATCCAGCTTTAGCAGTATTCAAAGCAGTATCAGATGCACCCTTACGAGCACCGTGAGTAGTCACGAAATATTCAATCGGAGAAAGACCTTCGTGATAAGAAGAAATAATTGGATAAGATAATATTTCACCTTGATTATTTTGAATAAGTCCTTTCATTCCGGTCATCTGAGACAAACTTCCCATTGAGCCTCGAGCCCCAGAAATAAATAAATCATAAGTAGAACCCATTTTGTCAAGAGAATTCGGTAAAACTCTTTCTAAATCTTTTTTAATCAAACTCCAAATTTCAATAATTTTTTGATATTTTTCTTCTTCAGAAAGAAAACCATCTTTCCATTGAGAAATTATTCCTGCTTCCAAACTACGGCCTTTTTTTATAAGTTCTTCTTTTTCAGGTGGTGTTTTTATATTATCTATTCCCCAGGTTGTACCTGAAAGAGTTGAATACTTAAAGCCAACTGCTTTAATTTTATCTAAAATAATCGCAATATTATCAATACCATAATGCATAATAAGTTCATCTACTAAAACGGAAATCCTTTTTTGAGTCATCTCGTCATTCAGATAAGAAAAATCATTTGGCAAAACAGTATTAAAAAGCAATTTACCAACCGAAGTTTCAAAAAGTTCACCTTTAAATTGTTTATATTTAGGGCTTTCAGTTGGTAAAACTTTTATTTTAGATTGAAGAGAAACAAGACCATATTCATAAGCGGCAATTGCATTATTTGGGTTTATAAAATATTTACCTTCGCCCATTTCTCCATCAATATTTTTAGTCATCCAATAACAACCCAATACCATATCTTTACTAGGATGCACAACTGGATCTCCGCTTTGTGGTTTAAGAATATTTTTATTAGCTGCCATTAAGTTTTTTGCTTCCAATTGAGCTTCTTCAGAAATAGGAACATAAACTGCCATTTGATCACCGTCAAAGTCAGCGTTAAAAGCAGCACAAACAAGTGGGTGAATTTGAATAGCATTACCTTCAATAAGAATTGGATTAAAAGCTTGAATACCTAAACGATGCAAAGTCGGCGCACGATTCAATAAAACAAATTTGCCTTCAATCACTTCGTCTAGAATTGCCCAGACTTCTGGAGTGCGTTCTTCAATTAATTTATTTGCTCCACGAATATTAAAGGCTAATTCGCGTGCTAATATTTTAGAAATAATAAATGGTTTAAAAAGTTCCAAAGCCATATGTTTTGGTAAACCACATTGATTTAATTTTAATTGGGGTCCAACGATAATCACAGAACGGCCAGAATAATCAACTCTTTTACCAAGCAAATTCTGACGGAAAAGACCTTGTTTAGCTTTCAAGTTGTCAGATAAAGATTTTAAAGGGCGTTGTTGAGATTGACTCATTGCAACATTGTCACTTTGTCGAGCGATTGAATTATCAATTAAAGCATCTACTGCTTCTTGAATAATTCTTTTTTCATTTTTGATAATTACATCCGGCGCATTGATCTCTTTCATCTTCTTTAAACGATTGTTTCGGTTAATAACACGACGATATAAATCATTTAAATCAGAAGTAGCATGTTTGCCTCCATCCAAAGCAACCATTGGCCGAAGAACTGGTGGAATAACTGGAATAGAAGTTAAAAACATCCATTCTGGGCGAACACCAGAATTAATCATAGCTGTAATTAAAGAAAGTCTTTTTTGTAATTTTTCTTTTTCAATTAAACTTGCTTTTTCTATTATTTTAACGGTATGAGTTTTTAATTTATTTAAATCTAAATTTTTAAAAATAGTATAAATTGCTTCAGCCCCTATATTTGCCTCAAAACAAACACCGTATTTTAAAGAAAAATGACGAAAAGAAACTTCATTCAAAACTTTACCTTCGTAAATTTCAGCAATTTCTTTTTGAATAATTACAAATAAAGTTTTTAATTTTTCTTTAGTTTCTGGATCGGTAATACTTTTAAGTTTTAATTTATATTCTTTCTGTAAATTTTGAACTATAGTTTCTTTTTCGTCCTCGTGAACTTTTGTAATAATGTATCCGGCAAAATAAATAACTTTTTCTAAATCAGCAACAGGAATATTAAGTAAAATACTCATTCGTGAAGGCACTCCCCGTAAAAACCAAATATGTGCAACTGGAGTAGCTAATTCAATATGCCCCATTCTCTCTCGACGCACAATTGAGCGAGTAACTTCCACTCCACATTTTTCACAGATAATATCCTTATAACGAATTCGGCGATATTTTCCACAATAACATTCGTAATCTTTTTCTGGTCCAAAAATTTTCTCATCAAAAAGACCATTACGCTCTGAGCGTCCTGTACGATAATTTATCGTTTCTGGTCTCGTGACTTCCCCATATGACCACTCTTTAATCTGCTCGGGTGAAGCGAGTTTTAAAACAATCTGATTAAATTCGTTTTCTGTGCTAAATGTTTTCATGATGTTTTCACGTAAATTTTTAATAATAATTTTAATTATTTCTCCTTTGAATTTTTTAACTCTACATCTAATGCTAGACCTCTTAAATAATTTAATAAAACATTAAATGATGCTGGATAATTTTGCATTTTAATTGGTTCACCTTTAACAATTGCGTCAAAACTTTGAGAACGGCCTACGATATCGTCAGATTTTATTGTTAA
>JBBUBU010000075.1:0-2712 GCA_038058115.1 Patescibacteria group bacterium
GATACAATATTTTATGTATTAATCTTTTTAATTGTATATATACAGGTATTTTTTTTATTTACTTTTTTAGAAAATAAAAAAAACATTGTTAGAAGGGAAGGAAATATTAAATTAAATAGATATCCATCGGTAACAATTACTGTTCCTTGTTGGAATGAAGAAAAAACAGTTTCAAAAACTATTTTTTCTTTATTGAATTTAAATTACCCAAAAGATAAATTAAAAATTTTTTTAGTTGATGATGGTTCAACCGATAATACTTGGAATATTCTTAAAAAATTTGAAAAGTCCCAGCTTAACGCCACAGGGTCCACCAATATAAGAATTTTTCAAAAAGAAAATGGTGGAAAATATACCGCTATTAACTTAAGTTTAAAAAATACTCAAACTGAATTTGTAGGTTGTCTTGATGCTGACTCCTCAGTACATCCAGAAGCATTAATTCGGATAATGAGTTTTTTTGAAAAAGATATCGATGCAATGGCGGTAGTGGGATCTATGACCGTAGATAGCCCAAAAACTTTTGTTCAGTATGCTCAAACCATTGAATATCAAATGTCAGTTTTTTTCAAAAAAATGTTTGCTTTTATGGGGGCAATTCATGTAACTCCTGGTCCTTTTACAATTTTTCGCAAAAAAGTATTTGATGATTTAGGTGAATATGTTCATGCCCATAATACTGAAGATATGGAAATTGCTTATAGAATGCAAAAAAAATTTTATAAAATTGAACATTGTAATGATGCCTATATTTACACCAATACTCCACCGACAGTTGAAAAGCTTTTTAAGCAAAGAGTACGTTGGATTTACGGTTTTATAAATAATACTCTTGATTATAGAAAAATTTTGTTTAAGAAAAAATACGGTAATTTTTCATTATTTACAGTTCCAGCTGGGATTATTTCTATTTTTAGTGTCAGCTATCTTTTTGGTAGAATATTTTATAATTTTTTTGATTTTTTATTTTTACAAATTTTAAAAATTAAAACTATTGGTTTTAATTTTTCTATAGGTGCATCAAATTTTGATCCATTTTTTATAAATACTAAATCTTTTATTTTTATTTTTATTTTTTTATATATTTTATTATTCTTTTTTATAATTTTAGGGCAGAAAATGGTAGAAGGTAAATGGAATTTTTCTTATAAATTACTTTATTTTTTTATTGTTTTTAGTTTTATTTCTCCTTTTTGGTTAATGAAAGCTATTTATAACACTGCTTTTTCTCGTGTGCCATCTTGGCGCTAATGAGTTTACTTTTAAAGGTATTTTTGTTAATGTTCTGGTATGGAAAATAAAATAGAAAATAAAGTTGATGGCAAGAAATATTTAATAGTTTTTTTGATTACAATTGGAATTTTTGTAAGTGTTTTTTATTTGAGTAATTATTTTGGTAATAAAAAAATTAATCAATTAAAATTAATTAAGGATCAAATTACGATTGATATTTTATCTTCCGAGGTTCAATTTTCTCTTTTACAAGAAAGTTCTTGTAAGAATATTTCAGATTCAATACTTACTGGTGAATTAAATGATCTTGCACGTAAATTAGAATGGGGGGAAGAAAATTTGAGTGCAACTAAAGAAATTTCTTATTTAAAAAAATATTATAGTTTGTTGCAAATAAAAGATTATCTTTTAATGAAAAAAATTTCTACTCGCTGTGGCTTAAAGTCCGCTTTCATTCTTTATTTTTATACAAATGCTGAAAATTGTAATGAATGCAAAAAACAGGCTATAGTGCTTTCTGCTTTGCGTAACAAATATCCAGAATTACGAGTTTATTCTTTTGATTATAGTATTGCTCTTTCTGCAATTTCAGCTATGTTAGATATTTATAAAATTGAAGATACAAAATTACCAGCTTTGGTTATTGATGATGATGTTTTAATTGGTTTCAATTCAATTGAAGAATTAAAAACTAGGATTGAAAAATCTTTTGACTTATCAGATTTAGAAAAAGGATTAGAAAAAGATTTAGAAAAAAAAGATCCTAAACCAAAGAAATAATTTTATTTTAATTAAATTAAATGTTATAATTTTCCCAAGGTCAGACCTTGAAGAAGTACCAAAGGTCTGACCTTGGGAAAATTATAATTATATTACTATGTTCTCAAGTCCAGAAAAAAATTTAAAATATCTTAACTTAAGGGAAAACGATATCGTTGTAGATTTAGGTGCGGGTGTTGGTTTTTATGCTTTGGCAGCAGCGAGAATGGTTCCTAAAGGAAAAGTCTATGCAATTGAAGTTCAGCGAGATCTTTTAACGAGCCTTAAAAATAAAGCTAAAGATTTTTATCTTCATAATATTGAAACAATTGTTGGGGATATTGAAAAAGATTATGGTACTAAATTAGCTGATAATTTAGCTGATGTTGTGATTGTTTCTAATGTATTTTTTCAGATAAAGGCAAAAAGTAAATTTATTAAAGAGATAAAAAGAATTTTAAAAATTAATGGGCAAGTTCTTTTTATTGACTGGTCTGATAATTCTTTTTTAGTTGGATCTAGTACCGTGGCTTCAAGCCCGGACATAGAAAATTTTTTAAATAAAAATACCGTAAAAGAAATATTTGAAAAAAATAATTTTCTTTTTGAAAGATTTGTTGATGCAGGCTTGCATCATTATGGTATGATTTTAAGAAAAATATGAGAAAATTTGATTCTAATTTTTTTTACGCTTTATCAGTTTTAATTGGCGCAATTGTT
>JBBUBU010000076.1:0-4273 GCA_038058115.1 Patescibacteria group bacterium
TTCCAATTTACGATGCGCCTGGTTTTGAGGCAGATGATATTTTGGGAACTATTGTAGAATTAGTTTCTTACGAGCCCCCCGAGGTTCGACCTCGGGGGACAAGAAAAGTATGGAAGTCCAACTTCCATACTGCTGACAAGGTTCGACCTTGTCAGGGAAAAACAATATGAATCGCAAAATTTATAGCAAACTAATAAGAGATAAAATTCCTGAGATTATCAAAAAGGATAAGGCTATTCCCAAGTTTTCAGTGTTGAATGCTAAGCAATTCAAAATTGCGTTAAAAGAAAAGTTGGTTGAGGAGGCAAAAGAATTATTGGAGGCAAAAACTCCCGAAGAAATTTTAAATGAATTAGTAGATATTCTTGAGGTGTTGGAATCAATTGCCTTAAATAATAATATAACCATGAATCAAATTAAAAAACAAAAAGAGAAAAAGAAAAAAGAGCGCGGCGGTTTTTAACTGACAAGGTCGGATCTTGTCAGTGAAGAAATTAATGTTAAAGAAATTTAGTCCATCGATTTGAGTGTTTAATTATTTATTAAATTCATCTTGTATTAGAAAAAATTTTAATTTGTAAAATCTAGTTGAATAGATTACAATATAAAATATACATCAAAAAAATTTATGTCAAAATCAATTCAATTAAAGTTTGTAAAAGTAAAATATAAAGGTGACTCTATCGGTGATGATATTCGTGTTGAAATTGAAGCGCTTGGCAAATTTTTACGTTTTGACAAAAAAATCAAGTCCGGTACCACCATAGAAATAGATCAAGAAATCTGTAGGGTTGAAACCAACCAGAAAGCACTTTCAGCCGAAGTTTTTATTACGATTCTTGAAAAAGATTTGCTTTTTAATGATATAGGTAGTACGAAGAGTAGTATTAAAATTGATAGTAATTCTACTGAGCCACAAAAATTTACTTTTGAAATAAAAATGAAGGAAACACGCTCAATAATTGGAAAAGTGTGGGGTAAAAAAATCGCTATTTTTGAGTTAACGCTAGAAGCTGTGGTGTCAGAGGTTATAAGATATGTTTTCGATGAAGGTGACGGTTGGCTTAAAATTGTACTGGAAAACAATAAGTCTATAGGTTGGCTCCCAGCCTATTTAAAAATTAAAGTAGAGGAACATACTAATGCAAAAAGGGAATACTTTACTATTTTAGAAGGCCCATATCGCAGCAAACTAGCTTCGGTTAAATTTAAACCAGACGGTTCTTCTCGGTTTGTATCTGAGATAAAGCATGAGCCAATGGCCATTGCGATTTATTCTATTTCTAAAAAAACTCTAATACTCAAAGGCAAAGAATATAAAACGACTGACTATGAAAAAGTCCGCTGGCAAAAAGGATTATACGATATTGAAATACCTGATTATCCACACCCGGGCGGTAGAAATTATCTTAATAGATCTAGGCAAGCTATGACTTGGTTTCGAATTGGACACGGCGGGGATGCTTATTTACATGTCGGTAGTTTTTCTCTAGGATGTATCACTGTCACCGAAACGGAGCGCTGGACGGAAATATATCAAACTTTAATTAAAGCACGCAAGGGTGATTTTATAAGTGTTGGTGTGCTAGAAGTAGTTGATTAAAATATGAAACACTACTTAACAAACCGAATTAAAATATTCTTTATTCTCTTGGCATCTGTGTTTTTGATTATTGGTACATTTGTTTGGCAGAAATATCCTTTCGGAGTAAAGCAATACAAAACCATTACTCTTGGTATGCCTGCTGCTCAGGGTGCTGGTACCCATACTGGTTGGGCTCCACCTGTTCGCTTTGTACCAGAATCATCTTTCTATGTTTACGCACTGGGAGATGAGCCTATGTGTCTAGGCTCAAACTGTGGCATAGGAGGATATTTTGTTGAATGTCTGGGAGGATGGCTAAATAGTGAGATAGTAAGAACGGAAGAATTTGACTACGGTTTAAGCGAAGCGGGAGTAGACATGAGTAAACAAAAAATTATTACTATTGCCGATAAAGATGCTAAGATTGTTGGTATCTATCCAGGGGCCCTTATCAGAAATCTTCCCTATATTATGCGTAATCATCAGGATTTAGTTTCAAGCGATATGTTCAAAATGTGTTCCGATTTGTTGCCACGATGGTGGAAATAAATACAAATGATTTAGCTTACGACAAGATCGGATCTTGTCAGTAATATTAAATTATACTCGTATTTGAATATCAAAAAATATTAAAAAATTAGTTTTGTTGCTGGCAAGGTTCGAACTTGTCAGCGAAGCATGATTTTTGGTGAGACTATTTGTACCGTTCGATTTAAAAAGAAATAGTGCTATAATCATAATTATGAAAACTTACGCTTTTATAGACGCTTATAATCTTTTCTATGGTGGCAAGAAATCTCTGGGCTGGAGTGTTGATAATGAAAAACTTTTAGAGTATTTGAAGGAAAAATATCAGGTATCAAAAGTGTATTATTTTGGGGGAGTAGAAATTCATAAATTTCCTTTTTATTATCTTAGGGAACGACTCAAGCGGACTGATGAAAACGGAAAAGATGTATAAACAACGAACGGCACCCATATAGGATGCCGTTCAGGTCTGATATTGGTATTATACAATAGTTAAATATAAAAAAGCAAGTAAACACATTTTATGTCAAAAAATACTAAAAAATTAGTTTTGTTGGATGCGCATGCGATTATTCATAGGGCGTACCATGCTATTCCAGATAGTTTTTCGTCTGGTGGTGAGCCGACTGGGGCACTGTATGGCCTTTCCAGCATGTTAATGCGCATAATTACCGATTTGAAGCCAGATTATGTTATTGCTTGTTATGATTTACCGCAAAAAACTTTTCGGCATGAAGCTTATGATCAATATAAAGCGGGTCGGGCTAAAACAGATGAGGCTTTAGTTACGCAGCTAAAAAAATCTCGTGAGATTTTTGATAGTTTTAATATTCCAATTTACGATGCGCCTGGTTTTGAGGCAGATGATATTTTGGGAACTATTGTTCAGAAAGTTCTTTTCCCTGAGGTCGGACTTCGGGGGGAAAACACCCCGCCCTCCGGGCACCCCTCTATTAGAGGGGAATTAAAAAATTACCCTTCTGCGAAGGGGTGGCAGGCTAGCAAGCTTGACGGGGTAGTCCCTCCCCGAGATCCGATCTCGTGGGAAGATTTAAATATAATAATTGCTTCTGGCGACATGGATACGATGCAATTGGTAAGTGGTAAAAAAGTACAAGTTTATACTTTAAAAAAGGGGATTACTGATACTATTTTGTATGACGAGGATGCGGTAATTGCGCGTTTTGGTTTTGGACCAAAATTTTTACCAGATTATAAAGGTCTTCGAGGAGACCCTTCAGATAATATTATTGGGATTAAGGGGATTGGAGAAAAAACTGCCACCAACTTAATTTTAAATTTTGGGAGCATTGAAGAAATTTATAAAAAAATAAAAAAAGATCCGGAAGATTTTATTAAGATTGCAAAAATTACTCCTAGAATTTTTGAATTGATTAGAGACAATGAAGAGGAGGCAGAATTTTCAAAAACCTTAGCCACTATTCGTACCGATGCCCCAATTAATTTTGTTTTACCGGAGAAAACTTTTCAAGAAAATTTTGATTATCAAAAAGTAGAAGAAATTTTTACTAAATTTGAATTTAGGAGTTTGATGGGACGCTTGCAAAGTTTTTTTCAGAAAAATTCACTCAGCCCTCTTTCTCCCGAGATCCGATCTCGGGGGACAACTCAAATACAAACCCCTCCCCCCAGCCCCCTCCACGAAGGAGAGGGGGAAAAAAATAAAAGATCTGTTCCCCGAGGTTCGACCTCGGGGGAGGATTTTCAAGAAACTGCAATCGCTCTCTGGCTTATCAATTCTGATTTAACTAACCCAAAGTTAGAAGATATTTTGCTTTTTAGTAAAAAAAAATCTTTACCCGAAGCGCAAGAATATATTTTTGAAAAATTAACTACGAGCTTAACGCCACCGAATACTCTTTTTGATAAGTCGGACTTACCGAGTACGGATAAGTCAGACTTCCCAAAAATAGACTTCTCAAAAATTTCACCTCAAAATAATTTACAAAAAGTTTTTGAAGAAATTGAAAAACCAATTATTCCAATTATTAAAAAGATGGAAGAAACTGGAATTTTAATTGATCAAAAATATTTTGAAAATTTATCAAAAGAATATCATAAAGAATTAGAAAAAATTACCAAAAAAAATTTCTCGAATAATTGGATTTTCTTCTTCAAGTTCTTCCAGAATTTCCACTC
>JBBUBU010000077.1:0-2447 GCA_038058115.1 Patescibacteria group bacterium
TTCTTTTCGGGTTGATAAAAAATATCGTGCATTATTTGTAATTAAAAATAATATAGCCTATGTGTTTCGTATAACTAATCATTATAAATAATCAAAAAACTTGCACATTATTAATTAATTTGTGTTACAATATCAAAGTGTTTATAATTTATTAATAAATTTGTGCTATAATATAAATATGTCTACATTAAATATTATTTTAATAGTTTTGGGGGTCATAGTTTTATGGGTAATTTGTGTTTACAATAAATTAGTCACTTTTATTAATCAAGCAAAAGAAGCTTGGGCAGATATTGAGGTGCAGTTGAAGAGGCGTTATGATTTGATTCCTAATTTAATTAATACAGTGAAAGGTTACGCAAGTCATGAATCTGGTGCTTTTGAGAAAGTTACAGCTGCTCGATCTGCAGCGATGCAGGCGAAAACTATGGGTGACCATGCTAAATCAGAAGCAGTTTTAGGTCAAGCCCTTACTGGTATTTTTGGAATTGCTGAAGCCTATCCAGATTTAAAAGCAAATCAAAATTTTCTTGCTTTACAAAATGAACTTTCTGACACCGAAAATAAAATTCAATCTGCACGTCGATTCTATAATGGAAATGTTAAAGACTTAAATATTTACACTGAACAATTTCCTTCCAACGTCATTGCAAATTTATTTAAATTTTCTAAAATGGAATTATTTGACCTCGCTGACAACGACCTTGCCCAAAAACCAGTCGAAGTTAAATTTTAGAAAATCATTTAGAATATATTATAATTATTAATTTTATTAATTAAATAGCCTTCGCTAATCGCTACGGCGTACCAAGGAAAAATATGACAAACCTAGAAGGATCCACTAATACAGGTTTTGACTCAGAAGAAGAATTAAAAGCATATGTGCGTGAAACAAACATAAATGTTCTTAAGGCCCAAATAAAATCTTTACAAGATAAGGGGCACGAAGAAGAACTTTCTCCTGAAGATAGAAACAAATTAAATAATTTAAAAAAAGTTTTGTCAGATTTACCTATGCAGTAAAGATGATTGTTTATGGCCACTTTATATACTCATCAAAAAGAAAATGTTTTTAAGACTTGGATGTTGATGTCTGTGTTTTTTGTGTTGGTGATAGTTCTTGGTTTTGTTTTCGCACAATATTTTGGTAACCCAAAAATTTTATATTTTTTTGTTATTTTTAGCGTAGTGATGAATATCACTTCTTATTGGTTTTCGGATAAAATTGTTTTAACTTTGGCCGGGGCGAAAGAAGCAAAAAGAGAAGAATATTTTGATTTATATAATAGCGTACAAAATCTTTCTATTACTGCAGGTTTGCCAATGCCAAAAGTGTATGTGATAGCTGATCCAGCTCCAAATGCTTTTGCAACTGGTCGCGACAAAGAACACGCAGTGGTTGCGGCGACAACTGGACTTTTAGGTATTCTTAAAAAAGATGAGCTAGAGGGAGTGATTGCCCACGAACTTTCTCATATTGGGAATCGAGATATGTTAATTTCAACCGTAGTAGTAGTTTTAGTTGGTTTCGTGATGATCTTATCTGATATTTTTTTACGCCACTTATTTTGGGTCGGTGGCAGGGATCGAGACAGTAAAGGACATGGCTTAATGTTGATCATCGGAATTGTTTTATCAATTTTAGTACCAATTTTTGCGACATTAATACAATTAGCAATTTCTCGCAAGAGGGAATTTTTAGCGGATGCATCTGGTGCTTTGCTTACTCGTTACCCAGAAGGTCTTGCGAATGCTTTAAAGAAAATTTCTCAATATAGTCAACCAATGAATCGTCAATCCAGTGCAATTGCACATTTATATATTTCAGATCCAAAGGGTTCTAAGAAAACAGGATTCGGGCAAAAAGTTATGGGACTTTTTTCCACCCACCCTCCAGTTGGAGAGAGAGTGAAGGCTTTGGTGGGGTAATTGTATTATTATTAATTTAATTTTTTTAATTTTATGAAAAATAAAAATGTAGCAAGAATTTTATTTATAAATCTTTTAGTTATTCAACTTGTTATTCCTTTTGGAATATTAGCTGAGGAAATGCCCACAAATACACAACCATCTTCAACTCAAGCTATACCTGATTTTCAAAAATCTGGTTACATTTTTCAACATGATAGTGTTGACGTACAAACAAAAATTGAATTATATAAACAATATTTTCAAAAAGCGGAAGAAAGTTTAAGGCAAAAAGATGAAAAGTCAGCAAAAGAATATTTTGAAAAAGCTCGCAATTCATCTTCCAATCAAGGTACTTCTTTTGAAACCGGCAATGTTAAAAATTTAGCCCCAGAAGGTATTAATAGAATGTTAATAAATATCAAAGATGGTTTAGATCGAACTGCGGCTGGTTTTCAAAAATTAGAAGCCGCTGGTATTGCCATTGATGCAGAAGATAAAGCTGCCTATGAGAATGCTTTAAGTAAGTACAATACTAT
>JBBUBU010000078.1:0-1864 GCA_038058115.1 Patescibacteria group bacterium
GAAACTTACGTGGGCTGTTTATTTTTGGACTAAAACTGAGTTTGGGGACAGACCCGACAGAGAAAGTCGTGGTCGCTGCGTGTGGCATCCTCCGGGGAAAATTCAACATCGTCGGTATAACGGCGCGCGTAACGCACCGCAGCAACTGCGGCAGATAGCACCGCCTCCCGCGTCATTCGCAGCTTATGCTGCATGTGGATTTCGGAAGTAGCCAGAAAGGTGTGAATCCGCGCGCGCTCGGCATAACGAACCGCTTCCCATGTGGCGTCAATATCTTTCTCCATCGCCCGGGCCAAGCCCGCAATGACCGGCCCTTTGATCTCCTGGGCAATCGCCTTCACTCCTTCAAAATCGTCTTGGGAGGCAAAGGGAAATCCCGCCTCAATAATGTCAACGTTCAATCGGGCCAGCATCTTTGCAACCGAGAGCTTTTCCGACCGGTTCATTGACGCTCCGGGACACTGTTCTCCATCCCGCAACGTCGTATCGAATATTTTGATGATTCTGGACATTTTTTTTCTCCTTTCAAAGAACTACCAAGCATCAACTTGGTCACCAATTATTTTCTATTTCACGCCCTATGCGTAAAACAAAAACCAGCCTTTTGGTGAAGGGCTGGCTTGTATTTATCAAATTTTTTCTTTTTAGATTAATTTAATTACGCACAAGTAAAACCTCCACCTTTTTTGTTGGTTAACAGCAAGAGTGCCAAGAGGTTATTTAAATTACTAATATGTAAATTCATAAATATAGTATAAACAATATAATTTAAGAAGTCAAGTTTTAAGCTGTGGAAAACTTATATAACTGGGTACAATATAAGCTCCTCGGCTCGGAAATACTTAAGCCTTTGCTTTGGCTTAGTATTTCTCTCGCTCTACGTCGCTTATAATTTTCTTTCTGCTTCAATAAAAATATCCAATTCACCTTCATCTAAAACTCCTGATACATCTTGAGTTTCTATATTAGTTCTATGATCTTTTACCATTTTATAGGGATGCAAAACATAAGAACGAATTTGATTGCCCCATTCTATGTTGGTACTTTTATTTAATTTCATACTTTCTTCAATACTCTTTTTTTCTAATTCAGCTTTTTTAAAAATTTTTGCACGCAAGACACTCATTGCGCGTTCACGATTATGTTCTTGGGAGCGCTCTTCAGATGAGTGCACCGCAATTCCGGTTGGAATATGAACTATCCTAACTGCGGTTTCTCTTTTGTTAACATTTTGTCCGCCTGGACCACTTGATCGAGCGAATTCTATTTGTAAATCATTTTCAGAAAAAGAAATATCTTTTTCTTCTAATTTTGAAAATTTTGGTAAAACTTCCACTAAAGAAAAAGAAGTGTGTCTTAGCTTTTTTGCATTGAAAGGGGATATGCGAACTAAACGATGGACACCCGATTCATTTTTTAATGAGCCATAAGCATCTCTGCCAATTATTTCAAAAGAGACATTTCGGTAACCATTGTGTTCATTTTTGTGTTGATGAATAAAAAAAATTTGCCACTTTTTTCTGTCGGCATATTTTAAATACATTTCTAAAAGCATTTTTGAAAAATCTTCTGAGTCAGTTCCACCTGCGCCAGAAATAATATTCATAATTGCATTTCCTTTGTTGTATTTATTTAAATTAGATTTTTCTTCTTTTAATTCAGCTAATTCTTTTACAACCATCTGCGCTTTATTTTTATCATCCCAAAAATTTCCTAAAAGCATCTCCGCTTCCAGTTCTTCTATTTTTTTTTGAATTTCATTTGCGTTTTGCATGAGAATTTATTCACCCCACCCTAGCCCTCCCCCAAGGAGAGAGTATAAGAAATTAGATTTCGATTTCCCCCCCTCTCCTTGGGGGAGGGG
>JBBUBU010000079.1:0-3726 GCA_038058115.1 Patescibacteria group bacterium
TTACTGAAAATCTCCCAAAATTAGCTCCCCAGGGTGTCCCAAAGTCGAAGTCAGGGGGCCTTTTTCGCAAACTTATAAAATATTACTAACTCAAAAAGTATTTCCTGTAGTCTCTATATATCAATATATGCGTGAAGAAATAAAATATATCTTTGATTACACTGAACTTATCTATATGTTTAAGCTTTCGCGATCTGATTTTGAACCATTTGAAGAAAGAGGATTATTGTCTAAAGATGATCTAAGTGTTTTCGATCAAAAAGTAGGAGAATATATTGTGCGTTAAATTCTAAACATTCCAATGGTGTCGGAGAGTTTCGTAATTTAAAGTTCATTCTTGTGATTTTACAATTGATTGTTAAACTAGGGGAAACTCGTTCTTAGAATCAATTTTGCACAAAAAGTATGGAGTCGGACTTCCACACTTTATATTATTTTATTTTTTTAACGGACTTTTTATTTGATAAATAATTTTCACCCGTTATAACTGATTTCCCTGTTTTTTCTTCAAGTGCCTTTCTTGCATCTTTAGCAATCCGACCACCCTAATCGCAGGAATTTTGTTTTTCTCCAAACCCTTCGTTTTATCAGTCTCGGCGATTCTTCTTGTAGAAAGTTCTGCAAGTGCAGTAAAAATAAGTTCTTCTTCGCTCATATGATCCCGAAGATTTTGTGTTTTAAGTCCTTTTAGATTTTTATGTGCTTTTACTGATAAATCCGTCCATTCTTGGTGAATAATATTTGTAAGGATAGCAAATTCGTCACCTTTTTTGACGCCACTTTCCGACCAATAGTCGGTGAGTTTATTTCGTGTTTCTTGCCCTGTCATTCGTTGCTGTATCCACTTATCACTTCTTCCTTGCTTTTGCCAATATGCACGAGAACGATTGAGCGCTATTTCTGGATCAGTCATTTCTTGCATTCTTTCATAACCAACTTTCGCTAGCCACAATTTAATAGGTTCGGCTTTTTTACTCGGTACAGACTGAATAAGACGCAAGAGAGTTTCCACATCTGCGAAATCGGTTTCGTAAAATTTACCATCCGCAGACTGCAATTTCAGTTGGTCACATTTTGTGACCAACTCGCTTCCTTCGTTTTTAAGCCGGTTTTTTAAGGTTGTCCAATAACTTTTAGCTTTTTTAAAATCATGTTGTTCCGTTAAAACCGCAACAATATCAATTACAGAAAAATACCAAACTTCCTTTTTTTCATCGTAAAAACGACGAATTTTATGAGTTTCAAAGATGGCAAGTGGAGTGTTATTTTTCATATTTTTAGTATACCACAAAATAAATGTACCCACTCACGTAGTCTTACCGACTACCTCAATACCAAGATTTGATTCTATCTTGACATTGCGAACATATTTCCTAAAGCAGAAACTATATTTATGTTTTTCATCTTTGGGGTGAAATTCTTCTGAAAGAAGTTTCCATTCTGTTAAATTAAATTCTGGAAAAAAAGTATCGGCTGGCAATTCTGCTTCAACTTCGGTTAAATATAAATTATTAGCATATGGTAAAAAAAGTTTATAAATTTCTCCCCCACCAATTACAAAAATTTCATCCTTATTGGCTCCAAGGTCCGACCTTGGAGACTGCTTTTCTTTTTCAAATTTTTCAAACGCTTCTTCTAGAGAATTAACTACGGTGCAACCATCGACTTGATAAGAAGTATCTCTACTAATAATAAAATTTTTTCTGTTTAGAAGAGGGCGGCCGATTGATTCATATGTTTTTTGTCCCATAATAATAATATGACCGGTAGTAAGTTCTTTAAATCTTTTTAAATCATCCGGCAAGGACCAAAGTAATTTATTATTTAAACCTAATTCTTTATTTTTGCCAAATGCGGCTATTATTGAAATTTGCATATATTTTTTAATTTTTCCTCTTGCGCCAATCCTGGGTCAATGTTTCCAAGGTCAGACCTTTTTGAATTCTTAAGGTCTGACCTTTAAAACTTTGTTTATATTTTATACCGCAATCGGTGCCTTGATTGCTTCGTGTGGATTATAATTTATTAATTCAAAATCTTCAATACTAAAATCCTCAAGTTTCATTTTTTCTGAGTTTATTTTTATTTGAGGTAGAGGGCGAATATCGTTACGACGAGACAATTGTAAATTAACTTGCTCTAAATGATTTACGTATAAATGAACATCGCCTCCTGTCCAAATAAATTCACCAACCTCCAATTGGCAAATTTGCGCAATAATCATAGTTAGTAAAGCATAAGAAGCAATATTAAATGGAACCCCTAAAAAAGTATCACAGGAGCGTTGATAAAGTTGGCAAGATAATGTATTATCCACGACATAAAATTGAAAAAGGCAATGACAGGGCGGAAGTCCTGCTTTAGCCATTTCTTCAATATCAGCGACATTCCAAGCTGATACTATAAGTCGCCGAGAATCTGGACTTTTTTTAATTTGATCAATAATATTTTTTAATTGATCAATATGTTGCCCATTTGGAGCAGGCCAATTTCTCCACTGATATCCATAAATAGGTCCGAGCTCTCCATATTCTTTTGCAAAAGTATCAAAACCTTGTAGCGTTAAGCTGGAACTTTTTATTTTTTCAATAAATTCTTTAATGCCCGTTTTCCATTCCTCTGAAGAAGTTGCTGGTACTATTTTATTATTTTTAATTAAATATGCTTTATATGGCCATTCATCCCAGATATGAACATTATTGTCAGCAAGATATTTTAAATTTGTATCACCCCGAAGAAACCAAAGTAGTTCGTGAATAATAGATTTAATTGGTAATTTTTTGGTTGTAAGCAATGGAAAACCATCGGCTAAATTAAAACGCATTTGATAACCAAAAATACTTTTAGTATCAGTGCCAGTGCGATTTGTTTTTAACGCACCTTCTTTAACTATGTATTCTAATAAATCTAGATATGATTCATCTGCGTGTTTTCCTAACATAGTCGTATTATAGTCGATTGATAGTCTAAAGTAAATGAGCAGTATTTGGCTGTAGGTTGGCTCCAAGGTCAGACCTTTTTGAATTCTTAAGGTCTGACCTTTAGAAACTTGACTGTAAATGTTTTATTTTATCAACCCAGCTTTTAAAAGAGTTGCGTATGCGCCATTTTTTTTAATGGTTCGAAGGCCACTAGTAGAAACTTCAATCTTTACACTTTTATTAAGTTCCGGCACAAAAACCCTCTTCTTTTGAAGATTTATATTTCTCCTTCTTTTGCCAGTTGGATTAAATTTAGTGGCACGAACTCTGTTTGAATAGCCTCCACCAACAACTGAACTTTTTTTTGCAATTGGACATATTTTCATATACAATAGATATTATCATTAATTTTCATAAAACGCAACAGAAATGCAAACAGAATTAGAAGGAATTTTTTATATTTTAATACTTATTATTTCAGTTGTGATACACGAAGTTTCGCACGGTTTTGTTGCGGAATATTTTGGCGATGATACTGCTCGAAATGAAGGAAGGCTCACACTGAATCCAATCCCCCATATTGATTTATTTGGATCAATTATTTTACCAGCTTTTTTGGTTTTCACAAATTCAAGTTTTTTAATAGGTTGGGCAAAACCTGTACCATTTAATCCAGAAAATTTTACTAATAAAAAAATCGGAACTATCGCGGTCGCTTCAGCCGGAGTTTTGGCTAATCTTTTTATTGCTATTTTTTTGGGTTTAATTTTAGGTTTTGCATGAGTGGGAGTTTGGTCCACCCGGG
>JBBUBU010000080.1:0-9889 GCA_038058115.1 Patescibacteria group bacterium
TATTTATATTTGACAAAAATACCCATAGGGGGTATTATAGACAATATGAGAAAAGATATTCAAAAACGAGCCATTCGAAGATTAAAGATTGCAGAAGGTCAAGTTCGCGGTCTGCAAAAAATGGTAGAAGATGAAAAATACTGTATAGACATTATTAATCAGTCGCTTGCTATTAAACAAGCCTTGTCAGGGGTGGAGGATTTAATTTAAAAAAATCATCTTTCTACTCACGTCATTGACCAAATTAAATCTGGTAAAGCACCAAAAGCCATACACGAGATTCTTTCAATTTACAAACTCTCAAAAAAGAAATGATCATAACAAATCAAAAAAAATATATTTGTCCTATGCATCCGGAAATTGTATCGGGTACCGCCGGACAGTGTCCAAAATGTGGGATGAGGCTAGTGCTAAAAGAAGAGTCGTCACCAATGTCAAGGTTGAACCTTGACATTGGTGACGATCACGGGCTTGGGAAAATAACAATGATTTTCAGCGGAATAGGGGTTGCAAATAAACTTCTTAAAAGAGAGCCGTTTCAATGTGTTTGTATTGGTACTTTCCTAAAAGTACCTTTAACAAAAATTACACTGATTGAAGATTTTGGTATGGCAATATTGGCATTAATTATGTTGCTTATGCATGGCGCCAATGGTGCCGACATTAATCCATTGATTTTTCAATTCCACTCGCCGGAAGAATTTCGTGAAATAGTTACTTTGGGTCATTGGATAATTGGATATCTACTTGGTACTGTTGCTGTTATTGCGTTAATCCAAGCCCTCGGTGTCTTAAAGAAAAAAACCTATCTCTGGCCCGTCATCATTATTGTCGCAAGTGTTATTATTGTTCCTTTCACTTTTTTGCACCACGAATTAAATCAACTTAGACTTGTGGCAAAAGTAATGTGGCTTGATATGCAACAAAGGCAACACATTATTATGATATTTTTTTTATTTATTGCTGGAGTTTCAGAATTTTTGTATGCTACCAAAAAACTAAAAAATGAGCTATGGGGATTTGTTTGGCCAAGTGTTTTGATTATTATTGGACTAATGTTTGTCTTACATCCACAACATGGAAATGCCGAAGCTTTAGCATTTTCTGAATTATTTCACGAAATTTTGGGGATAGTATTAATATTATCAGGTATTTTTAAGGGCTTAGAAATTACTTCAATATCCGAATCAAAACAAAAAATATTTTCTTTCGCTTGGATTATATTCCTACTCGTAGCCGCTATGCTATTTATTTCATACATTGAGCCAGTTGGGTCTTATCAGTTACTTTGATTGTGGGCTACAAAACTACTCACACTAAAACGGCTCGCACTAATTATACAACCACATTGTCTACTGAACTGACGGCCGTCTAGTTAGTAGACAATTGGTTAATTTGAGTATTATAGCACAAAAACATTTTACACAAACAAAAATCCTATCTGTTAGGTTTTAAATAACAAGATAGGATGTAAAAAAACAACAACGAAGTGAAGGGGGTAACCCTTATTAGGTCAATGCTTACCAGGCATAAACCTAACTAAGATTCTTAAAAAAGATTGCAAAAAGAACCTTAAGGAAAAAGACTACCCCCCTCACATTGTCCCCGGTAGCGACCCCTGGCGGAACAATAAAATAAAAATTATTAAAAGACCTAATACTACAGTAGTATTATAGCATGCATATTATATTTTTGTCAACAACTGAGCATCTTCTTTGGTTATTAAAATAGTGTGTTCAAAATGAGCACTGCGTTTTTTATCATTGGTGTAAAAAGTATAACCATCTTTACTTAAGATTACATTTTTAGTTCCCACATTCAACATTGGCTCTAAGGCTAAAACCATACCGGGTATTAATTTGGGTCCGGTTCCAGGTTTTCCAAAATTTGGAATAAATGGATCTTCGTGAATTTTTTTTCCAACTCCATGTCCCGCTAAAATTTCTACAATTCCATATTTAATTCCATACTTATTATTGTTTGCAAAATTTTGTATTGCAAAACCAATATCACCAATAGTGTTTCCAAATTTCGCCGCTTGAATACCAACCTGCAGGGCCTGCTCGGTAATTTCTAATAATTTTTTAGACTCATTATCAATTTCACCAACCGGTATAGTAATTGCCATATCAGTAAAAAGTCCTCTATGTTGCACACCCAAATCAAGCGACACAATATCGCCCTCTTGTAAAATTTTATCTTCTCTTGGAATTCCATGCACCACTTCTTCATTTACTGAAACACAAAGAGACGCCGGAAAAGGAAATTTAGCCCCCGCCGGGCGATAATTTAAGAAAGCTGGATAGTCCCCCATTTCTCTAATTAATTTTTCGGCATAAATATCTAAAGCCTTAGTAGAAATACCAGGCTTTACAATATCTCGCACTTTATATAAAACTATCGCTAATCTTTTCCCACTTTCGCGTAAAATTTCTATTTCTTCTGGGGTTTTAATTATTATCATATATTAATTACTTTGAATTACGAAACTTAAGAAAAATAAAATTTTATAGGGGTTGGGCGGGGACTGGCCTATAAAATTTTATTTTTCTTAAGTTTCGTAATTCATTATCATTAAAAAATTACTGTCCCTAAAAAATCTTCACCATTTAAATAATTTTCTAAATTTTTTAAGAGTCTACCGTTCATGATCACCACTTCTATATTTTCTTCTTGAGCTAATTTTGAAGCAACCGGATCAAAAGGTGAACTAAGTCTAGAGGTCCATTCTTTTGGAATTATATTTCTATATTCAGCCCAAGAAATTTTATCAAATTTCTTGGCATTTGGATTTAAATTTGGATCCAAATCATAAACATAATCAATATTTGATAAATTAATAATTTTTTTTGCTCCACAATTTTTAGCAGCAATTACTGCGTCCCAATCACTACTTCGGCCGGGCCTATCAGCTCCCCCAACTATAATTGATTTTTCCAGCATAAGATTTTCTGAAAGGTCACAAATAACTCTAGAATACGCTTGCTCACTAAAAATTACTCTTATTAATTCAGCATTTAATCTTAGGGCAGCAATACCAACCCAATCTAAATCCTCTTCACTAGGTGAAATTAATACACGAGCCGCTTGATTATACTTTCTATTAACTCCCCCGCCCCCACAAATTATAATAAATTTTTTACCCTGCTCAACTTGTTTTAAAATTAAATTTTTAAAATCTTTTAAAAAATGAATATCAATTTCATCAGGAACAATTAATGAACCTCCTAAGGAAATAATAATTGTTTCAGTTTCGAGTTTTGTTTTATTTTCCATATTATTCGTGGTTCAAAGGTCAGACCTTTGGAACTTCTTTAAGGTCTGACCTTGGAGCTTAATTTTATAATTTTAAAGACTCTAATATATCTTTATGAACTTGCTCAACACTTTGTTCTCCATTAATTGTGTGTAAAATATAATTATTGTCTCCTTGACATAAGTTTGCTAAATAATCCATTGCGGGAATTACATTTTTATCATGCTCTTCAAGTCTTTTTAAAATTCCAGCTTCCGTATCATCTGCCCGACCGCGTAATAAATTTCTTTTTAATGCTTCTTCTTTATTTAATTTAATATAAATAATATTTACTAAATCGGTTTTGAAAAATTTCATTATCTCTTTAAAGTTTTCTGCTTGCTTTAAGGTTCTAGGATAACCATCAATAATTAAATTTTTTTCTGGAGTAAGAAATGAAATTAAAATATTAGCAAAAATTGCATCAACCAAAAAATCTGACTGAAGACCTCCACTCGTAACAGATTCTTTTACTAAAGACCCAAGGTAATTACCAGATTCAATTAATCTTCTAAATTCATGACCGGTACAAGCATAAACAATTTCCCGACCATCATTCTTTTTAAGAAAATTCATCAACAAAGTAGCCTGAGTTCCCTTCCCAGAACCAATCATACCAAAAAATAAAAAAGTTTTCCCTTTTTGTTCTTGCATAAATATACTTAAATAGATTTCAACTAATTTGATTTCTTAATCTGTAGCGTTACACTGCTTATTTTTTTTCTTTCCCTAACTTATCCTCGCCTTCTTTATTTTTACTAGACTCATCCCCTCGCACTTCGTTAATTGCTTTTTCAATATCCTTATTGCCAGGATTAAAAGATAATACTTTTTCTAGGTTTTTGAGCGCATTATTTTTTTCTCCTAATTCATTCTGAGTTAAACCTAACCAATAAAGAGCTCTAGCATTATTACCCTGACCAGGAATTTTTTGAGTAATATATTCAAATTCTTTTTTAGCATTACTAAATTGTTTATCTTGATAATATAATATACCAATTTGTAATCTTCCGCCCACATCATTTGGATTTATATATAATATATTTTTTGTTTTTTCAATAGCTTCTTTGATTTTCCCTTCACTTTGCAGTATTTCTGCTAAAAAGAAATAAGCAGGACTATAATTAGAACTAAGCGCGAGTGCTGCTTTTATAGAACTCTTAGCTTCTTCCGATTTAGAAACAGCTTGGTGTACGCGCGCTACCATATATGGTATTTCTGGATTTTTTGGATCAAGTTTAGCAATTTCTTGATAAATCCCCAAAGCTGATTTATAAGTATCATTAAGAGAAGCCTCCTCTTCTTTACTTTTTTGAGAGTTGGAACCAATAAGTGCTACCAACCTTGTCTCATATATCTTTACTAAAACAAGATAATTTAAAGTATTTTTAGGATTTTGTTTTATTGCCAATAAAGCACCTTGAATAGATTTTTGACCATCAGTGTCTTCCTGTTCTGCTGCTATGCCAAGCTTGATTAAAAATAATTCTGAAAGCCCTCGGTAGTAAAGTTCATTTCTCTGATCCCATACAATTGCATTTTCTATTGCCAAGACACCTTTTTTAATTTTACTATCTCCTGGTGCGTTAAGTTGGGACTTAGTATCAGCATAAAGAGTCTTGACTCCTGAACCGTAGTAAAAAGAAGCAATTAAGCGAGCAGTATTATAATAAATTCCAAAAATGGAAAGCATCATGCCTACTACAATCACCAAAGATAAAACAAAATTTCTCTGAGGACTACTAAATAAAGAAATTTCTTTTTCTTCGCTAGTAATTGCTTTTAAGGCTCCAAAAACAATAAAAGAAATTGCTAATAAAACATAACCAGGGTTATACAAAAAAATACTAACTAAAAAATAAAACAAAAAAGCTAAAAGAGAAAAAGCAAGATCTTTTTTTTCTTGAAGAATATTTTTAGCAATTAAAAAGAATTGTTGTAAAACAAAAATAATAAATAAAATTCCACCTAATAAACCAAAACCGACTAAATAGGTCATTACCAAAGAATAACCAGTATTATATTTGATAAGATAAGAGTCTATGAAACGAGGATCCAAGGATCTCCATTTTAAATATTCATTTACAAAATTACTACCACCCACGCCAACTAGGAAATCTTTAACTCCGTCAGGGTTGGTAACCTTTTTAGTGGCCTTATCTACCTCGGCTAATTTAGTTAGGTTAGAAAACCAGGTGCCTTTAATAATTTGTAAATTATCTGAAGATGACAAGTAAATATCAGGCGTAATCATTTCTCTCGCTAATTTATTTTCATTGATTAATCTCGCTAATGGTTGAAAAGGTGTAAAATAAAGAAAAATTATCAAAGAAAGACCCGCGACCAAAATACTAGTTTTTTTAGATCCACTTTCAACTCCGTGAGAAGATAATTGAAAAACCAAAAGAAAGATAAGGGGGAAAATAAGTAAAAGCCAAATTAACTTAAAACCCAAAATAAAAAGATAGGTAAAAGTTAAAGCACTTAAAAATACTAGAAAAAATTTGCCAGCTTTACATAATTCTTTTTGGGTTATAAGTATGCTAAGCATTAAAACTAACTGAGCGCTAAAAAATAAGGCTGATAAAAAGACACTACCAATTGGACTGAAATTCATTACCTGAGTAAAATCAAAAATAAAAAAATTAAAACCAAATAATTGAAAAATTTGACCTAATAAAACAACAGTAGAAGAACCTAGTAGAAAATATATAAGAGTTTTTATATTTTCCTTGGTAATACTAGCAGAAGAAAGAAAAAATAAAACAATAAAAGAAGCAAGATTAATAAAACTATCTGCTTCACTCCCATTAAATCCAAAAATAGAAGCATTAATTACATCAGAAAAAATTAAGGAAATAAAAGAAAATATAAAAAAAAGAAATAAAAATAGATTACCACCTCGATATACTATTTTTCCTTCATTTAATGATTTCCCTAGATAACCAAACAAAGACAAAAGTGCCAAAAATAGAACTAAAAATTGCTTATTAAATGAAACAAGGTAAACACCCCAAGGAAGAAAAAAGAGTGGTGTTAAAAAAACAATAAGATACAAAGGAATCATAACCAAAGAATCCCAAGAAAAAAATAATTTTTTTTCAGAGCTCTCAAAATTATCATTACTAACACTAACTCTCTTTTTTGCTGACGGCACCAAAAACTCGCTAAAATTTTTCATAATGAATTTTATTTTAATTATATTAATAATATAATTAAATTACCACAATATCAACCAAACAACAAGTGTGGATAACTTTTATCGTGATTTTTATTCACAACTCAATGATTTAATTTTTGCTCGAGTGAATGAACCAACAAAACCTGTGGGCTTAAGATTATTTTCACTTTGGAATTTCTTTACCGCTTTAAGTGTTACTCTACCAAAGAAACCAATAGGATTAAAATTTAAATATCCTTCTGCCCTTAAGAATTCTTGCAAAATAGATACTTCGCCATTTGTTTTAGCATCCGTTGATCGGTATCTTAAATTATTTGACAGATTAACACATTCGCCAATTGAGGTACTTCCTTCATCTTCATCTGCATTTGTTTGTCCATTTGACTGATTTACCCGAGGCGTTGTTAGCTTTACATTATTAACTGGGGGTACTTGATCCTGAGTGGGTCGAGTGATTGTTGGCTGATTATTAGTATTATTGTCCGCATTTAATGTAAAATTAACACGATTACTTCTACAACCAGTATAGGGACACTCTTTATTTACAACAAAAATCTCATACGTGCCTAACCCCTGGTTGCTTGCAATTAATTGCCCATTGATAACAAATTCAATACGGTCTGATAATACCTTAGATGGTGTAATTATGGATGGTGGGTATGCACTCCCTCCGCTCCCTATTTGGCCTTTTGTATCATAAATTTCTACACTAGTTACCTTAGAAAGATTAGTCCCAAAAATAGTAATTTCTTTATTAACATCTTTTTCACTAGCCTGACTAGGGCTAATGCTAATTATTGCTGGCTGATCCATCTTCAAACGTAACGTAAAACTAACTTGATTACTTTCAGCACAACCATAACCAATCTGGCATGTTCCAGCTAAAACACTAACCTTATATACCCCTGACAAGGAATTTACCGCCCAAAGATCACCCATAAAGGTAACACTATTTGCAGATACATTAATAGGAGAAATAGACCCGGTGTCAAAGCCTTGCGAATTATAGAACTTAATCTTAGTTACCCCGGAAAGGTTAGTACCAGAAATAGTAACTTTCGTACCCTCATCGCCATAATCAGGACTAATCCTGATGATTGTTGGCTGATTATTAGTACTAATATCCGCAATCAATATAAAGTTAAGACGATTACTCGCACAAGTACCACCACATCCAATACTTGTAACACCAACCTGATAAGTGCCTGGGTTTGAATTCGCTGCCCAAAGACCACCCATGAATGTAACACTATTTGCAGATACACTACTTTGAGAAATCGCTCCAGTGTAACGTCCTTGTGAATCATAAAACTCAACACTAGTTACCCCAGAAAGGTTAGTACCATAAATTGTAACTTTCGTACCACTATCACCCTGACTGGGACTAATGTTAGTGATTATTGGGAGGTCTGACTGAGCACTTGCGATTGAAAACAAAAATAAAAAACTTAATGCTACTAGAATACTACTTGTAATTTTTTTCATAATTTTTTTTAAAAACTTATTATTTTAAATACGCTATTTTAAATTTATATTAATAATTAATAAAGCACTACATTAAGTATAGCATACCATTTTTTTTTTGCAACAAAAAATAAAATCTTTAAACATTCACTATTCAGAATAAAAACACTTTTAAATTTACTTGTGAAAGAAAAAATTTTGAATATCAGATTCTGGTAAATATTCAGACACCTGATTATAAATATCGCGCAAAGTACCCTTAGCTATTGATTTATGAAGTGGAATCGTAAGAGTTTGGTTTCTTCCTGAAATAATTCGACGCATCTTGCAATGACTACCAGAAATTTTATGAACAGAAAAACCATTACTTTCTAACAACTTTAAAATTTCTTTTCCAGAAAGGTCTTTTAATTTATTAGGCATAAACAGTACGAGGTATTTCGAAATTTACCAAGAGAGATGGTTTAGCAGAAATTCCCAAAGAATCTAAATCTTCATCTTCTAAGTAAAGATCAGTTGCCTCCCTAATATTATTTTCTAGTTCCGGTAAAGTTTTCCCAGATGTAAAAATTGGATGATCAACCGCTTTGGCACAATAAAAACCATCCTCATCTTTTTTAATTGTAAATTGTATTATACTTGACATACCTAAATAATATAATTTTTACCAAATAAAAGCAAATTCGCGCAACCTAAATTTTGCATTTTTAAAATTTTTATGTTACTGTATTTAAATTATGATAAGTATGATAAATAAAATTAAATTTAGTCCAGTGAATATTGAAGCTCGTAAAAATTTTGATTTTCACGCGGGAGATACAATCAAAGTTTGGTCTAAAATTAGAGAAGAAAAAGTTTCACCCAAAAAGGGCAAAGCAAGTGTTGTTAAATACCGTTTACAGGTTTTTGATGGTTTAGTACTTGCTCGTAAACACGGAACAGAATCCGGTGCGACCTTTACTGTGCGAAAAATTGCTTCTGGGGTTGGAGTAGAAAGAATTTTTCCTCTATATTCTCCTACTGTAGAAAAAATTGAAATAATAAAAAGATCTCGTACGCGTAGAGCTAAACTTTATTTTGTTAGGAATAAAGCAACGAAAGAAATTAAGCGAAAAGTAAAATCTATTATGGTAGAAGCTAATAATGTTAAAAATAAACTCATAGAAGCAAAAACAGAAACTCCTGCGTCATAGATCGTACGCCATAAAGATCCAAACTCGCCACTTAGTTCTTCCAAAGATTAGAATTAACAATAAAATAAAATGAAAACTATAAAAAAAGTAGGAGTTAAAAAAAAATTACAGGAACAAATTCTTTCTTACTTTGCGGTTTTTGAGCAAGATCTAAAAAGTGGTTATTACGATGTTTCATTTCCTGATTTTCCAGGATGTGTAACTTTTGGTAAAAATTTTGAAGAGGCAAAAGAAAAAGCTCAAGAAGTTTTAGAACTTTGGCTGGAAGAATTAGTAAGTAAAAAGGAGGAAATTCCTTTGCGTGTTTTACGACCTATTATAGATGAAATTACTGTTACCTTACCCTATAGTTTTTTTAGAAAAAAATACCATGAAATCACTTAACGCCGGTAAGATTATAAAAATTCTTTCAAAGAATGGATTTATTTTATCACGCCAAAAAGGTAGTCATATGATTTGGAAAAATATTGAAAGTAATATAACTGTCCCTGTTCCTTTACATAGTAAGTCAAGGCCAGTTTCAATAGGAACTTTTTTGGCTATTGTTAAACAATCTAAAATTCCGAAAGAAAAATTTAAATAATTTTTTAGTATTTTAATTTGGATCTTGATGGCAACAATCAAATTAGCGCGAGTGCTGTAATTTAGTAGCCAGGCACGCTTGAGGTGCGTGTGTCGTAAGACGTGGGGGTGCAAGTCCCCCCTCGCGCACCAATAAGGAACTCAAAGGTTTTTTAGAAGCTGAAATGTGGGACG
>JBBUBU010000081.1:0-5005 GCA_038058115.1 Patescibacteria group bacterium
ACTCGGAATGTTGGGGTCATCCATCAGGCAACATGAACCAAACCCATCAACTTCATACGCAAAAATTTTTCCAAATATTTCGTGTGCGACAATTCCATACTTTTTAATTCCGCCGTCAATCTCGTTTGCAAGAGTATCACAGTTATCAGCTAGCTCTTGTTGTGATATTTCTCGCAAAATTTTTGAAACTCCGCGCAAGGTTACAACAGCCATAGCATTCGCGGGAATAAGGTATGGAAATGTCGCCTCATCATCGGATGGTCGAAATACATTTCGACGCAAGCCGATATTTTTCCCCGGATATCCGTATCCCTGAACTCGCACTGATGGAAATGGTTTACCATTCGGCGCGACAAATCTAAAAGCAGTTTTTAGAGTTTCCTTAGATAAAGTTTCTTGTTCTATTTTGATTACTTTTATTGTGGCACTAATCGCTTTTATCCACTTTTTATTAAATGGCGAATTGTCTTTTGTCATCTCCCAGTATCCAGCAGAAAGACGAAAGAAAGCGCACAAACTATCAAGTTCGTATTTTCTTTCCCATACGCCCTTTTTCCACGCTTTACCTTTCGGCCACCACGGATTGCGCGGTGGATTTTTTATAGTTGTATCCACAAATCCGTTAGCATACGGATCGGTTAGAACACATTGTGTTTGACGATAGATTAAACCGATAAAAAGTTTTTTCAGTTTTTCTTCACCGTTAATGAATCGCAAATATGGCCACACTTGATTTGTGGAGTCCCGTAACCACATAGCAGGAATATCGCCGGTTGCAATGAATGTATCGATTTTGCCACTTTTGTTTTCGCGGTAATGTGTAGTGGTATCAAGTGTATTCGGCAGACACTGTTCAAACATTCGTCGCAAATCGACGTCCTTAATTTTTGCCGACACATCCGTGATTGTTTTCTCAATAATTTCGCTACAAAACAGCCGTTGCTTTTTTGGCGGTCGAGATTTTAGTTTTGCAAAATTACGAAATTTATTTTTCATATCAATTTAATTTATAAGCTCATTATAGTTCTTTCGTCGAAAAAAATCAAAAAATTGGAACAATCTATTTATTTAAATTTTCTACGACATATTTATTGTTCAGGCCAACGAACCGAAAAATTTCTTTATAATTTATTTCCTAAAAACAAACCTGTTGAGTTTAATTGGTGCCCAGAGAGAGACTTGAACTCTCATGATGTTGCCATCAGTGGATTTTGAGTCCACCGCGTCTACCGATTCCGCCATCTGGGCATTTTTTTAAATATACTTCGTATTTAAAATTTTACTTCGTAAAAGCAATGCCCAGATGTCGGCCTCCTCACTTCGTTCGGATGAAAAGCAAAGCAGTTTGCTTTTCATCCATCTGGGCACTTTTTTAAATGCCACATGGCATTATTAAAAATAATACTTGAATTTAAATTAAAAATCAATTATTATTAGTGCATGTCTAATTTATATTCCAATTCAATTTTTTTAATTGAAACTGAAAAAATAAAACCAAACCCATTTCAACCAAGAAAAGAATTTGATGAATTCAAACTTCAAGGTCTTGCTGATTCTATAAAACAATATGGAGTTTTGCAACCCTTGGTTGTTTCTAGGATTGAAATTGAAACAAGCGAGGGTGGTTTAATTACTGAATACGAACTTGTCGCGGGTGAAAGAAGATTACGTGCGTGTAAACTCGCTGGCATTCCACAAGTTCCAGTAATTATTAGAGTTGGCGATAATTCTTTAATGAAACTTGAATTAGCTATTCTTGAAAATTTACAAAGAGAAGATTTAACTATCATAGATCGCGCCCGAGCTTTTGCTCAATTAGCAAATGAATTTAAATTCACTCACGCTGAAATTGGTAAAAAAATGGGAAAGAGTAGGGAGTATATTTCAAATAGTATGCGTGTTTTATCTTTGCCAGAAGAAATTTTAAAATTACTTGCGGAAGGAAAAATTTCTGAAGGTCACACCAGACCACTTTTAATGTTGACAGATCACCCTGAAGAACAATTAACTTTATCTAAAGAAATTTTTTATAAAAAAATTTCTGTTCGCGAAACAGAAAGATTGGCGCGAAAAATTGCTTATGATCGAGTACGAAAAAAAGAATTGGTTTATGATCCGGAAATTTTAGAACTGGAAGAAGAATTACAAGAAAAATTAGGAACTCGTGTTTACATCGAAAGAAAAGAATTGGGCGGGCAAATTAAAATTGATTTTTTTTCAAACGAAGATTTGCGTTTTATTTTAGATTTAATTAAAATAGATCAACTACAACAACAAAATACTACAAAAAATATTGGAGATATGCTCGAAAAGCATATTGCTAAAGGGAATTTAAATAATTCTGTAAATATTGCTGTAGATAATTCTACAAGTAATTTTACTTTGCCAGATTTAATACTGGAAGAAAATTTAGTGGTTGCAGAAATAATTCCAGAAATAATTAACGAAAATAAAAATGAGGATTTAGTGGTAGCAGAAATGGTAGTAGAAATAGAAGATGAAAATCTTTATGATATCCAAAAATTTAGTGTTTAGAAATAATGTCTTGCATAATTCTAACGCTTAGAAACTGCAAATGATTTTAGTTTGCTTAGGAGGCTGTTATTTGTTAAATAAAGTTTTATATTTTTTTTAGCTACGCTAGTTTTAACATAGTCTAACCATTTGCCGGACGGATGAGCATCTTTTTTTTTAAGAATTTCTACAATATCTCCATTTTTTAATTTTGTAAAAATTTGAGACATTTTTCCATTTATTTTTGCGCCACAGACATGATCACCAAGATCAGAATGAATTGAATAAGCAAAATCAATGGGGTTTGATTCATCTGGTAAATCAATTACATCCCCCCTTGGAGTAAAAATAAAAATACGATCTTTAAAAAAATCCATTTTAATATGTTCAATAAATTTTTTTGAATCATCGGGCATATGTTGAAAATCTTTTAATTCTTCAATCCATTTTAATTTATTTTTTTCATTAATATTTTTTCCATAATCTTCTTCTTTATATCCAAAATGTGCAGCAATACCATAAGATGCTTCAATATGCATTTCTCGAGTTTTTATTTGAATTTCTAAAATTCCACCAGAACCAGTAAAAACAGTTGTATGGATTGATTTATAACCATTAGTTTTAGGTAAAGCAATATAATCTTTTATGCGACCAGGTAATGGAGTCCAAATTGAGTGAATAACTCCTAAAACTTTATAGCAGTCCTCAATATTTTCAACAATAATTCTAAGCGCAATAATATCGTAAATTTTATCTAAATCCATATTATATTTTAAAAGTTTTTTCCACAAACTATATTTACGCTTTATTCTGTAATCTACTGTAATGGGTTTAATTTTATTTTTTATTAATTCTTTTATTAATTCTTCTTGTGCTTCGTCTAAATATTTTTTATATAATTTTTCTTTTCCTTTTATTATTTTTTCCACTTGCGCATATTCTTTTGGGTAAAGATGTGGAAAAGCCGCATCTTCTAAGTCGCCTTTAAATTTTCCCATTCCCAAACGATTAGCTAGTGAAGCATAAATTTCAATTGACTCCAAAGCGATTCTTTCTCTTTTATCTTCACGCAAATATTTAAGAGTTTGTAAATTATGTAATCTATCAGCAAATTTTATAATCACAACTCGCAAGTCGCTCACAACCGCAATAAAAAATTTTCTTAAACTTTCTACATGTCTTTCGTATCCTGTATATTTTAAAGTTCCAAGTTTTGTAACACCATTTACTAAGGAAACAATCTCTTCTCCAAATTCTTTTTTTAAGTCTTCTTCTTTTGTTTCAGTATCTTCCAAAACATCATGCAAAAAACCAGCCGCAATAGTTTGGGCATCCATTTTTATTTTTGCTAAATTTTTAGCTGTTTCAAAAACATGCACAAAATACGGATCACCGCTTTTTCTTTTGTATCCTTCGTGTGCTTTTTTTGCAAAATTATAAGCTCTAGTAATAAGATCTTTATCATTCTTATTAATTTTTTCTTCAAGCACATTAAAAATTTCTTTTAATTCAGTCATGTAATATATTATAGCACTTATTTCTATAAAAAATTTGCATTTTTTTTAAAAAATGCTAAACTAGAAGTATGGTAGTAAGAATGAGGGCAACAAAATCGCATACAAAAAATAGACGTTCACATCATGCATTGGTGGGAGCGGCTCTTATTAAGTGTAAAAATTGTGATTCTTTTAAAAAAAATCACATAGTTTGCAAGAATTGTGGTTTTTACAATGATATGAAAGTAATAGATTTAGTCAAAAAAGCCGAGAAGAAACAAGTAAAAAATAAAAAGAAACAAGAGGAAATTAAAAAGGCAAAGTAGAAAATAAAGTCCAAAATTATGGCAAGTAGGCACCTTTCAAGATCAATAGTTTTACAGACACTTTTTGAGTGTGATTTTTTAACAACAAATAAACTTGATGTTAGTTTTTGGACAGAAGAAAAAATTAATGAAATTTTAAATAAAAATTTAAAAGAATTTGCTCCAGGTTTAGAAGATAATAATTTTATATTTTCTTTAATTGATGAAATCCTAGAAAAGAAAAATGAAATTGATGAAATTATTGAAAAAGCCGCGCCAGATTGGCCATTGGACAAAATTTCTATTATTGATCGAAATATTTTAAGAATTGGTTTAGTAGAGCTTTTATTCGGTGATCGAAGAGAAGTACCAGCAAAAGTTGCGATCAACGAAGCAATTGAATTAGCAAAAACTTTTGGTGGAGAAAATTCTGGAAAATTTATAAATGGTGTTTTAGGAAATATTTATAAAGAAATTGGCGAACCAGGTAAAGACGAAAAAAGTAAAAAGAAAAATAATAATAACGAGCCAGTTGATATTACTAAGTTACCGGTAGAAAAATTTGGTGGGGCAGTAATTTATTCTGCAAATAATAATGAGATTTTTGAAACTTTAGTGCATGATTTTTTTGGTTACTGGACTCTTTCTAAGGGACATATTGATTAAGGAGAATACGAGCAAGACGAAACA
>JBBUBU010000082.1:0-4090 GCA_038058115.1 Patescibacteria group bacterium
TAACTCCGAGGGTTCCTGTTCTGTACTCAGAATAGGCGTAGGAGGAAAAAAATTGAAATAGTAAACTTTGTGAAAAAAAACTTATGCCAAGAAAGAGTTTTGAATTCACAATTAAAAAATAGTTATTTTTTAACTTTTAGAGTTGCTGTTCGGCGCTTGTTAAAGCGTTCAACTCGTCCAGCGGTGTCAATAATTTTTTCATTACCTGTATAAAATGGATGACATTGACTACAAATTTCAACTTTGATATCAGAAATAATTGAGCCAACTTCAAAAACAGCCCCGCAAGCGCAGGTCGCCTTAGATTTCATATCGTATTTTGGATGTATATCTTTTTTCATATTATTTTTCTTATTATTTTAAATATAGCATAATTTGAATTAAAAGCAATGAATTTTTCCCAAGGTCTGACCTTGGGAAAAATTCAAGGTATAATTAACGCTAAAGATTCTAATAAACTTTTAATAGAAGAACCGGGTTGATGAAGATATTCACGGATTTTGAAAATGTGTTTGAAAACTTTGATGTCAATCTTAGTTCCAATGGTCCCGAGGTCAGACCTTTTTGAATTCCCAAGGTCTGACCTTGGGGCTAACCTTTTATGCAAAACAAATTCTAAAGAATTTAAAAAATTTAAACTTTTAATAAAATTAGATTGACTTACGGATTCTTCGGTTAATTCTTCCGAAGATTCTTCTGGGTCTGGTTTAGTTAATAAATTTTTCAAAAAATCAATTCTATTTTTTAGCGGCATAACAATAAAATTTTCTGCACTTTCGGTGGCGTTAAGCTGGGACTTAATTGAAAGTATGGAGGTCGGACCTCCATACTGAATAAAATAAAATCTAGAAATAAAGGTTTTTAAAAGAAAATTAGTATCTGGTACAATTATAAAAAAATGGGTATTCTCTATTGGTTCTTCAAAAATTTTAAGTAAACTATTTTGTGCTTCCAATAAAAAATTATTAACAGAAATTAAAAATATTTTTTTATCATTTTCGTCACCAAAAGCTTTTTCGGAACTAAGTGATTTTAAATTACGCGCATCTTCAATTTTAAAAGTATCTAAATTTATGTGATAAAAATCTGGATTACCAGAAGTTTTTATACCAAAATTTTCCATTAATAATAAAATTTCCGGCAAAATAATTTCCTTCTCCCCTTCAATCAAATAAGCGTGATGTAAACTTTTTTTTAGAATATTTTTTAGCATGATATGGATTCCAAGGTACGACCTTTGGGGCTTCTTCAAGGTCGGACCTTTGAGCATTTATTTCTTATTCAAAATACTTCTCTTGTATACCGATAAATGTTCCAAAGCTATTCCAGTTCCTTTTGCAACACAAAAAAGAGAATCTTCAACTAAAATTGCTTTGACTCCGGTTTTTTGATAAACCAAATTTGTTAAACTTCTTAACTGAGAAGTTCCGCCTGTCATCATAATTCCGTGGTCAATTATATCTGAAGCAAGCTCGGGTGGAACTTCTTGCAATACATCTTTAATTGCTTTAATTATTTGTTTTAATTCAGCGTCAATCGCTTTTACAATTTCATTAGTTGAAATTTTTATTGAGCGAGGCAATCCTTGCACAAAATCGCGTCCTTTAATCGTAACGCAAATTTCTTGATCTAAAGGAATAGCCGCACCAATTTTTATTTTTACCTCTTCAGCGGTTTTACTGCCAATTGCTAAATTAAAAGTTTTTTTAATATAATCGGCAATTGCTTGATCAATTTTATTTCCAGCGCATTTCACAGAATTTGAAACCACTATTCCGCCCAAAGAAATAACTGCAACATCTGTGGTACCTCCTCCAATATCAACTACCATATTCCCCCTTGATTCATAAATTGGAATTCCCGCTCCAATCGCCGCTAAAATAGGTTCCTTAACTACATAGGCATTTTTAGCGCCAGCCATCATTGCCGCTTCAATAACAGCCCTTCTTTCATTTGAAGTAATTCCTGCTGGCACAGAAATCATAACATCTGGTTTAAAAAAATTAAATTTTCCTAATGCTTTATTTATAAAATAACGCAACATAACTTCAGTTACTTTATAATCAGCAATAACTCCATCTCTCATTGGAAAATAAGTAACAATAGATTCGGGCGTCTTCCCTACCATATCTTTTGCCTCAAAACCAATTGCTAAAATTTTATTATCTTGCTCAGAAACTGCCACCACTGAAGGTTCATTTAAAACAATTCCCTTACCTGGTACAAAAACCAAAGTATTAGCCGTCCCCAAATCAATCCCTAATTTTTTCGTAAAAATTCCCATGCTGTTAATATAGCATAAAAATATAATTTTAAAAGCCTAGCTTAACGCCACAAAATAAAATAGCCCCGCACGATGTTTCGTGCGGGGCTATCAGTCTCTCACTCACGGCCAATTCCGTAAGTGGTTAATCTATCTTCCCCCTAGCCAACTTATGGCGTTGGGGCGGGTTGAGGTGTAGGCGGAACCACTTTGTAATTAACATAGGCTCCCTCCCACCACCATGGCCCGTTGGGCTCTTTGTTCCCAAAGTTAGCCTTGCACACGAAGATTCCACTGGGAACCTCTTCGTTTATAATAATGCAACTACTTGTAGTAGTTGTCTTATCATACAGCTTAAGTGTAAGAATTAAGCTGTCTCCCACATGCATCCCGAGAGGAAGATCTTTATAGAAATCCCACTCGTATTGGACGATAAACGAACTACTACCGTCTTGGTTTGTGAGCAAATAGCCCTCAATGTAATCTATGTCAAACGCAAGACCAACGTTAATACTTACACTTTGCTGTTCTGGGTAAACCAAAACCGGAAGTTCGATTCCCACAAAGTTCTCCACCCCTATCAAAAACGGTGCACTTTGCGTATCGCCGTTATCATCCAGAACCCCTAAAATGTAATTCTTGGGATCTTTTGATAACTCAAACTGAAATGCCGGACAAAGAAAGTCCGTTCCATCGGGTTCTCCTACTGCCTTGACCACCTTCACGCACTGAAAGCTGTTGGTCTTATAAGAGCCAACAACTTTGGAATTTATAACGTATGAATCTCCGTTATAAACTCCAGGAAAGCCCGTTAACTTTACAGCCGCCTTGTATAGCCAACCATAAGCCGGGCTTAGGGTCAAGTTATGCTGGTTACTTCCACCCGCTGTAACTTCCGTTCTGGAAGAACCAACCATTATTGGCTGGCCGGATGAATCTTTTCCAAGCACATTTACGTCATATTGCCCTTCGGGCAAAGATACTGTACCCGTGGCGGAACCATCAACAACCGGAATTGTTATGGTTCTGAAGGCGCCACTGAATGACGGATCCATCAGGGTTTTACCCCTACCAATGCTATCACCTGTGGTGATATAAAAATCCACCACGATAGAAGCCGTGTTTGAAGCTATCACATTCGACGCCCGCGGCTTTTCGCGGCCCGAAGAGTCAGGGGGCAAACTAATCTTAATGGTTACCTGCTCTTCTCCTGGTACCGGTGGAATATAAACAACCCCATCTTGTCCAGGTAAAGAAATCACCTCCTGGCCGACAGAACCGGGGCTAGACCCCGGACTAGAATTACAACCCAAAAAAACTACTCCAAACAGGAACAACAATACAATTTTTTTCATTTTTCTCTCCTTATTTTAGTGACTCACTATTTAAATACCCTATGCATCTAAACATAAATCACCGTATTTGACAAAAACCACATACTACATTATAGTATAGCACACTTTTTTATTAAAAGCAAATTTTTTTACCCTATGACCTAAAATTAATTTAAAACTTCTTTTTCTTTTTTTGAAAAAATATTTTCTAAGTTTGAATTTATTTCATTAATTTTTTAAATTTTCTTAAAAAGTTCCAAAAATTCGTTAACTGATAAATCAACTTGTTTTAAGATTGCCATCAATGTTCCAATGCATAATGGATGTTTATGATTAGAAATTACGGTCCGCCTACCATCTAAATGTTTAAATATCTCGTGGCTTCCTTTACCCTGTCTAGTAATAAAACCCAGACTAACTAAAATTTTTTTTAAATCTTTTGACTTAACTTGGGGAAGCTTTGACATAAAATTTACTAAACAAAATTTAAAGA
>JBBUBU010000083.1:0-2178 GCA_038058115.1 Patescibacteria group bacterium
AGGGAAAGATTTTAAAGACATTATGTTAGAAAATTGGTAGTATGGAGGTCTGACCTCCATACTTAGAATGCAGAATTTTGTAATCTAAAGTCGAACATGGTATCATATATTTATATGATGTTTCTTCCAGAATTTTTAACAGTTGTTATTGTCCACTTATTGGCCGTCATGAGTCCCGGACCAGATTTTGTAATGATTAGCCGAAATAGTTTGGTGTACTCACGAAAAGTTGGCGTATATTCTGCTATCGGTTTGGGTCTTGGTGTTTTGGTGCATGTTACATATTCACTCATAGGAATTGGGCTAATTATTTCAAAATCCATTTTGTTTTTTTCTATTTTGAAGTTTGTTGGTGCGATGTATCTAATATACATCGGTTTTCAGTGTTTGTGCGCTAAGTCACATCAAGTTCAAATTATTGATGGAGAAAAACAAAATGATTTAGGTAAGTTTGCCGCGATTCGTATGGGATTTTTGACGAACATACTTAACCCAAAGGCCACTTTATTTTTCTTTGCTTTGTTCACACAGGTTATTAATTCAAGCACGCCAAAATCAATCCAAGTTTTATACGGACTTGAAATGTCAATTATGACATTCATATGGTTTGCTTTGGTTGCGACCGTCCTGTCTCATAATCTTGTTCGCTCTCACTTTGTTCCTGTTCAGCACTGGCTTGAGCGAACTTTTGGTATAATTTTGATTGCTTTGGGTATAAAAATTGCGCTATCATCTTAAAATAATTGTAGTATGGAGGTCCGACCTCCATACTTAAAAAGGTATGATAATTATATTTAAATTTCTTTTTTATATTTTATTTTTAGTAATAACTTATTTTTTATTAAAAATTTTTACTAAAAAATTTGATACCCATTTGAAAAAATATTTGGATATTTTTTATTTTAAATTTACAAATTTTTGGCGCCAAAAATATTGGCCAATTTTATTAGAAAAAAAATTTTCAAATAGTGTGGCGTCAAGCTGGGACTTTGAAATTATGTGTAATTGGGCGGGCTTTGATTATTTGAAAGTAAAAATTATTTTTTTCGTATCTTTATTTTTTTCTTTCTTTTTTTTATTTTTTACTGAAATAAAATTGCTTGGTTTTCTTTTTATTGCATTAATAATTTTTCTTTTTATTATTATTATTTCAAATTCTGCAAAAAATCAACGCTTATTTAAATCCCAATTGCCCGATGCCTTGGACTCATTGGTGCAAGCATTTTTATCGGGTTATGATTTGCGGTCCGGCCTAAATTTAATATTAGCCGAAGTAGATAAACCGATTAAAAATATTTTTGAAGCACTCGCTCGCTCTGAAAATTATCGTTTAAACATTGAAAGAGCCGGTTCAATAATTGGCCAGCAATTAATTTCAAAAGAATGGGATCTTTTTTTAGATATATTATTTTTAGAAAAAGCGACTGGTGGAAATATTGCTCCTCTTTTAACTGAATTAGCAATAACCTTGAGAGATAACAATAAAGCTGAAAGGGAAGTTCAAGTAGTAACTGCCGCTGGAAAATTTTCTGGTTATTTAATTGTAGGTCTTGGGCCACTCTCTTTATTATTTTTTTATCTTTTTTCTCCGAGCTATATTATGCCTTTATTTACTACTTCAATTGGCCAAATTCTTTTAACTATTTCTGTTCTTTTGGAAATTATTGGATTTTTCTTTATTTTTAAAATTATTAATGTTGAACTTTAATTTACAATCTACGAGCTTAACGCCACTGTTTACGGCGATTTTTATTTCAAGCGTTCTCGCCATTGTTTTCTTTTTTGTGGTGCGAAGAAATTTAAAAAACTTAGTTCAAAGGTCAGACCTTAAGAATTCAAAAAGGTCTGACCTTGGAGCTAAGTTTTTCGCACAACAGTTTTTTGCAATAATAAATTTTATTAAAAATTTACCGCTAATTCATTCTATAATTTTAGCTGAGCGCAAAAAAGAATTAAATAAAGAATTAACTAATATAATTGACCTTTTGCGACTTCAAATTTTAGCTGGACTTGGCTTAGAATCTTCTTTTTCTTTGATGGCTAAAAATGTTCGTGGTGCATGGGGTGTAGAATTAAAAAAAATTAATCTATATCTTAATTCTGGTTTTGGGATTAAAGAAGCCCTTTCTATGGTTGATAAAGATTTAGGAATAAATGATTTTCATAATTTTATTCTTG
>JBBUBU010000084.1:0-16422 GCA_038058115.1 Patescibacteria group bacterium
GCCTTTCGGCACTTTGTATATTTAGTATAGCAAGCGGTCGCCATAAGTCAAGTAAAAATTTAGGTTTGTTAAATGTAGTTGTGGACTTCTTGCTTTTTTATTTAATTTGTAGTAGTGTACAAATATAATTAAATAATATTAAAAGCTGGATTGGCTAACCCTTTATTAGTGTTTGAGATATAACCTCAGATGCAAAAAGAACCAAACCGTAATCCGCTTTCGAGTGGATTTTTTATTTTTCCGCCTCAACGGTGGATCAGCCGATGAGGCTAAATTTTATATACATAATATGCCTAATATACTTAAAGAAGAAATTTTATTAAATAATGATATATTAAATCATAGCTTAACAAAGCCAAAGATTGATACTCTTATAGAGGGTCCGGTTATTTTGATGAAAAAATCGTCAGTTTTTGTTGATTTATCTCCATTTGGAACAGGAATTATTTACGGTCGCGAATTTATTAATGCAAGAGATATCATTAGAAAAATAACTTTAGGTGATATTATTAAAGCTAAGATTGTTGAAGCTGAAAATGAAGAGGGTTACATTGAGCTCTCCTTAAAAGAGGCCAAACAAGCACTTACTTGGAATGATGCAGAAAAAGCGATCAAAACAAAAACTATTTTTGAATTAGAAGTGAAAGAAGCCAATAAGGGTGGTTTAATTTTAGACTGGCAAGGCCTTCAAGGATTTTTGCCAGCTTCTCAACTTAATGCCGAACATTATCCTAGAGTAGAGGATTCAGATAAAGATAAAATATTAAGAGAATTAAAAAAATTAATTGGTAAGAAAATTCCAGTAATAATTATTTCTACTCTTCAGAAAGAAGGAAAGTTAATTTTTTCAGAGAAATATAATTCTTCTTCGGTAGAAAAAAAAGAGATTTTAAATAAATACAATATTGGTGATGAGTTAGAGCTTCCAATTGCTGGTCTAGTTGATTTTGGAATATTCCTAAAACTCGAAGATAATCTAGAAGGCTTAGTTCATATTTCTGAAATTGATTGGGGATTAGTTGAAGATATTAGAACTATATTTAAAATTGGAGAAAAAGTTAACGCAAAGATAATTGAAATAAAAGATAATCGCATTTATCTTTCACTAAAAGCATTAAAAGAAAATCCTTGGAATGAATTTAAAGAAAAATTAAAAAAAGGCGACATCATTAAGGGTGTTGTAATTAAATATAATAAATTTGGTGCTTTAGTTTCAATTAAAGAAGGAGTCGCTGGACTTGTTCATAATTTAAATTTTGGCTCTGAAAAAGAACTTCGTAAGGTATTAGAATTAGGTAAAACCTATAATTTTCAAATCACTCTTTTTGAACCCAATGCTCAAAGAATGACCCTAGTTTACCTTGAAGAAAAAACTCAGAATTAGATTTTATACATAGGTGACACCTGTGTAGTTTTAAAAAAAGTTTAAAACCAAAACCCCACCATTTGCGTGGTGGGGTTTTGGAAAAAAAGTTAATAAATAAATTATTGGTTACATGTAGTACTAGAAGCACTAATAAGACTAGTACCAATAGAAATTTTAGATTTCCCAGCATAACCAGAATTATCAACACACCACCCAGCGGCATTGGTAGTGGTAGCGGCAGCGGCATCACCTTTAAGCTGATTTACTGAAATAGCCCATAGGTTCGGTGTACTAACACAATTAACAACTGAACCACTAATAGCATTAGTCCCAACTTGCTTTAGGGCATTTACCATAACTGTATCCTTTTCAAACATATTAGTAGTACTAGCATTAACATCGATGGGGCAAGTAGTACCAGTACCAGTACTAAAAGTACCATATGAATTATCGTTATCATTATAAAAAACCTCGCCTTGCACGCGCATACTAGCCAAGGTAGATTTTACAGCCGCATCTGAACCTTTGCTTCGAGCAGCATTTAAATTTCCTAAAACAACAGTGGAAAGGATACCAATTATCGCAACAACGACCAAGAGTTCTATAAGGGTAAAACCTTTCTTGAAATCTTTCATAGAAACTTTTTTAAAATTTTTAAACATATATTTTTATTTACACACTAACTTTTAGTTAATATGCAAATTTATTCTTAACTAAAGAAATAATAATAATCGACTTTATAATTTATAATAAAAACTATAATAATTATATCAAGAACTAAAAGAAATGCAAGGGGGGAGTTATCCACACTACCCAATCCCACCGGCAAGGTTATAAATAGGAACTAAGACAGAAACCAAAAGTATTCCAACGCCAAGACCTAAGACAACAATCATTACTGGCTCAATCAGGCCCACTAAAGTATCAATTGAATCATTAACTTCCCGACTGTAAAAATTAAATAGTGTTTTTAAAATTTCACCCAAAGAACCAGTTTCTTCTCCAACTTTAATCATTTGCACCATAATTCCAGGAATTTCTTCAGGATATTTTGCAAAAGAAGACGAAAGAGGAATTCCAGACCTAACATCATCTGAAACTCCTTTTAAAATTGATTTATAAATATTACTATCAACGACGGTTGCAGTAACATCAATCGCTCGGACAATTGGCACGCCTGAGATAAACATCGTATCCAAATTATCTGCAATCCGAGAAAGATAAAGCATTTTATATAAATTACCAATTACCGGAATAGAAAAACGAATTCTATTAATAAATTCTTTACCTTTTTGAGTAAAAGAAAGTTGCCAAAGCCAAATACCTAAAATTATTAAAATAATTATAACAATAAAACCATAGGCCACAAAAAAATTAGAAAGAGCAATAACGACTTTTGTATAAAATGGAACTTCTTGCCCCATATCTAAAATAATTCCAGAAAGTTTTGGGATAACTACCGTAAACATCAAAGCCATTACCACAAAAAAAGTAAAAATAACAAAACATGGATAAATAAGAGCATTTTTTACTTTGGAAACAATAGAATATTGGCGGTCTAAATAATCAGCTAAATATTCAAAAGTTTTATTTAATTTTCCAGCTTCTTCTCCAACTCGAACCATGTTGACATAAAAATCAGAAAACATTTCTGGGTATTTTGCAAAAGCTCTAGAGATAGAAACTCCAGCTTTAACATCATCACCAATCTGAGTTAAATTACGAGCCAATAATTTATTATCTGAATTTTGCGCGAGCATTGTAAAAATTTTTAAAGCAGATACTTGGGCATCAAATAGAGTTGAAATCTGACGGGAGAGAATCACGATTTCTTTCGGTGAAATTTTGTCAAAGAAAGAAGCCGAAAAAATAGAAAACTTTTCTTTGTCATCTTTGATAGAGATAATAACAAAACCTCTGCGTTGAAGACCGCCAATTGCTAAATCACGATCTGGAGCATCAATTACTCCTTCCTTGGTTACATTTTGATTGTCTATTACTTTATATTTAAAAAGCATATTATTTTATTTTTAGATGATAGGCAAGTCTGACTTATCCGTACTCGGGAAGTCCGACTTGCCTACCCTATTACAGCATCCTCTCCAGCCCCTGCGGATTAAATGAAAATTGAAAAGCGTCGTCAATGGAAATTTCACCGGCCCTAATAAGTTCTAAAAGCGAATGATTCAAATCTATCATTCCAGACTCTGAGCCAGTTTCAATCACTATATTTATTTCATGAGTTCTTTTTTCTCGAATTAAATTCGCAACCGCTTTATTATTCAGAAGAAGCTCATAAGCTGGAACTAAGCCGCCAGTAATTCTTGGAATAAGTCGCTGTGAAAAAATTCCTAACAAACTGACCGCCAACTGAGAACGAATTTGCTCTTGTTGATTCCCGGGAAAAGAATCAATAATTCTATCTATCGTCTGCACTGCATTATTGGTGTGTAAAGTTGAAAGAACTAAATGTCCGGTTTCTGCGGCTGTTACTGCGGTCGCAATAGTGTCGGCCGTGCGCATTTCTCCAATCATTATCACATTCGCATCTTCTCGAAAAACAGATTTAAGAGCTGTAGAAAAATCTTGAGTGTCCAAACCAACTTCTCTTTGGTTAATTAAAGATTTATCGGGGGTAAAAACATATTCAACTGGATCCTCGATTGTAACAATATTTTTAGTCTGTTTTTGATTTATGTAATTTACCATCGCGGACAAAGTAGTAGACTTGCCGTGTCCAACTGGACCAACTACTAAGAAAAAACCTTGTTTTTTAAGAGCTAAATTACCTAAAATATCTGGCAAATTTAACTCCTTAAAAGTTTTTACTTTTGGTACTACTCTAAGAACCATACTGATTAATCCTTTTTGGAAAAAAGCATTACCCCTGAGTCGCACTTCACCCCGAAAATCGTAAGAAAAATCAAGTTCATGATTTTTCATAAATTCAGTAATTTCTTCTTTACTTAAAATTTCATTTAAAATATTTTTTAAATCCTCTTGAGTCAAAACTGCATATTTTGTTAAAAAAATTAATTCTCCAAAAACTCTAATAACAGGAACTCTCCCAGCCCCCAAATGCAAATCCGATCCACCTTCTCTTAAAATATTTAAAATTAATTCCTCTATTGTTTTTTTATAGTCGGTCATATGGTAATTATATACCATACAAAATAATATGCAAGAAAACGCAATCTAAATTAAATACACCCCACCCCAACCCCTCCCCGAAGGAGAGGGAGGAAGATCTGGATTAATTTTTAAAGCCCCCTATCTTTTGGGGAAGGGTTGGGGTCGTATCTTGAATTTTCGCAAAGTGTGACAAGGAGAGTCCTTGTCACACCGCATCAAGTAAATAAACACTTTTTCTATGTCCCTTAGAATGTCTTATAGTTTTAAATCTAAGTGTTAAATGTCTTTTACCTGTCTAATAGGTTGTCTTATTAAATGTCCGATAGTAGTAACTATTTAGAATCTATAAGACAAAAATTTATTAGCATGTCTTATAGGTGTCCAATAGAAAAATAGTGGTGCCTTCGGTAGGAATTGAACCTGCATCTATTCCTTAGGACGGAATTGTTCTATCCGTTGAACTACAAAGGCTATATTTTTAGCTTAATGCTTTTTTTATTGTTTCTTCATCAAAACCAACAATCATTTCATTTTCTATAAAAATAACTGGCACACCCATTTGACCGCTTTTTTCTACCATTTCTTTCCTTTTGTTTGGATCTTGCGCAACATTGTATTCTGTATAAACAACATTATTTTTTTTAAAAAAATCTTTGGCTAAATTACAATAATGACAAGTTGGCGTTGAATAAATTGTTACATTTTTCATAATATTTTTTGTATTGATTAATTAATAATATAAGTTATACTATCATATATTTATAAAAATACATAGTCGCGGGATTAGTTTAGTGGCAAAATGCGACCTTCCCAAGGTTGAAACGCGAGTTCGATTCTCGCATCCCGCACAAAGAAAACTGCTTTTCCCACACAAAAAAATTTGACTTTTATTTTTATTTTGTTAATATGGTTTAGTACTACTTTGGTAGTTATTTTGTTTTATAGTGTGCAGATAAATAAATTATTAATTAATTATTAGTAATTAGAGTTTAGTAACTGGCTATCGTTGTTAAGCTTTAATTATTAACCCCGTTATTAACGGGAAAAAATATGGCAACAGAAGAATTTAAGAGAGATAAGCCACATGTGAATGTGGGAACAATAGGTCACGTTGACCACGGGAAGACAACTCTAACCGCGGCGATTTTGCATGTTTTAAGTATGAATGGTAACACAGTAAGACTTAAGAGTATTGATGAAATTGATGGTGCGCCGGAAGAAAAAGCTCGAGGTATAACCATTAACCTTTCTCATAATGAATATTCAACAGCTAATCGTCACTATGCACATATCGATGCTCCAGGCCACGCTGATTATATTAAAAATATGATTACCGGTGCGGCTCAAATGGACGGTGCTATTTTAGTTATTGCTGCAACAGATGGGGCTATGCCACAAACTCGTGAACATGTTTTGCTTGCTAAGCAAGTTGGTGTTCCAAATATGATTGTTTTTTTGAATAAATGCGATATGGTTGACGATAAAGATATGCTTGATATGGTTGAAGAAGAAATTAGAGAACTTTTAACCAAGCAAGGTTTTGATGGTGCAAATACTCCAGTTATTCGTGGTTCAGGCTTGAAAGCTCTTGAAGCAACTTCAATTACAGATCCTTGGGCACAGAAAGTTTTAGAATTAACTAATGCTCTTGATACATATTTCCCAGTTCCAGAAAGAGATACAACAAAGCCATTTTTGATGCCAGTTGAAGATATTTTCTCAATTGAAGGTCGTGGTACAGTTGTTACTGGAAAAATTGAAAGAGGTATGGTTAAAGTTGGAGAAGAAATTGAAATTGTTGGACTTAGACCAGTCACTAAAGCTACTGTTACTGGTATTGAAATGTTTAATAAGAATTTACAAGAAGGTATGGCTGGAGACAATGCAGGAATTCTTCTTCGTGGAATCAAGAAAGAAGATGTTACTCGCGGTCAAGTTTTAGCAAAAGTTGGTTCTGTTAAACCACATGATAATTTTACTGCAGAAATTTATGTTTTGAAAAAAGAAGAGGGTGGACGTCATACTCCATTCTTTAAGGGTTATAAGCCTCAGTTTTACATTAGAACTACTGATGTTACGGGTGATGTGGCTCTTGCTGAGGGCGTAGAAATGGTTATGCCTGGCGATACGGTTTCAATTACCGTTAAATTAGTTTCTCCAATTGCATTAGAAGAAGCTCAGAGATTTGCTATCCGAGAGGGTGGTAAAACAGTTGGAGCTGGCGTTGTAACAAAAATTCTTTAATTATAAATTAATACATTATGGTGACTAAAGAAATAGAAAAAGAAATATCAGAAGTAATAGTAGAAGCAATAATAGATGAAGAAAGTAATGAAGAGCAGGAACACGATAAGTCTTTTCAAGACATTAAAGATGTTCAAGATAAAGAAGCTAAGTTAGAGAAGCCAAAACTTAAAAAATTATCTGTTGTCGCAAAAAAATTACTTAATGCAAACAGTAAAGATGCAAGTGGCAAAGACGGTAGGGAAAATAAAGTTGTTCTTAGGATTAAGATTAGAGCTTATGAAAATAAAATTCTTGATACTTCAGTTAAGCAGATTATGGATACTGCTACTCGTTACGATGCAACAATAATTGGACCAGTGCCTTTACCAACAGAAATTAAAAAATATACTGTAAATCGCGCATCATTTGTTTACAAAAATTCACGGGAGCAATTTGAGGTTAGGATTCACAAGAGATTAATTGATATTGTTAATCCTAATGCGAAAATTATTGAGGCATTAACAAATCTTTCTCTTCCTTCCGGGGTTGATATTGATGTTAAGATGCTGTAGAGAATTAGTAAAAAGTAGTCCGACTACTTAATTACAAAAAAGTTAATTTTAGTCAAAAAATAAAGAATTGTGATAGCAAGTAGTCGGACTACTAAGTTACAAAATTATGAAATTTATTTTGGGCACAAAACAGAATATGTCAGAATATTTTACCGAAGAGGGAGTGGTTGTTCCTGTTACAGTTATTTCTGCTGGACCAGTTACGGTTACTAGAGTTTTTGAAAAGTCTAAAGATGGTTACAATTCAGTTCAAATAGGTTTTGGTAGCCAGAAGCCACAAAGGCTTAGTAAACCACAGATTGGTCAAATGAAAGGTGGAAATTACAAAATTCTGAAAGAATTTAGGTTAAAACCAAGTGATGTAAGTGAAAGCAAAGAAGGGGATACACTAGATGCTTCAATTTTTGCTACAGGCGATAAAGTTCAAATTTCTGGAATTTCAAAGGGTAAAGGCTTTCAGGGCGTGGTTAAGCGTCATGGTTTTCATGGTGGTCCTAGAACTCACGGACAAAAACATTCCGAAAGAGAAGCAGGATCAATCGGAGGAGGTCTTCGTACTCATGTTCCTAAAGGTATGCGTATGGCCGGCCGAATGGGTTCCGATAAGATTACTCAAAAAAACTTAAAAGTTATTTTAGTAGATAAAGAAAATAATTTAATGCTTATTAAAGGAGCTATTCCAGGCCGTCGTGGGACTTTACTTGAAATAATTAAGCGGTAAATTGTGGCATTATCGCCTCACCTATGCATTGTTTTTGTGATTTTTTTATGTTAAAATAAAGAGATGAAGTTACGACAATCATTATTTTGGGATACTAATGTAAAAAATATTGATTTAAAAAAGAATGCCCAATACGTAATTGAACGGGTAGCTGATTTTGGTTGCGATAAAGAGGCTCGTTGGGTTTTGGATTTATATAATAAAAAATTATTAAAAAAAGTTATTACTAGATCAAGGTGCTTGATGCCAGAAACAAAGACATTATGGAATCTTCTACTAAAAAATTAAATAATGGCATACCTAATTTAGATTGGCATTATGAAACATTGCCAAAAAACACAAAAAAAAGCTTTCTTTTTTTTGTCTCAACAAGAAGTGACCCTGAGCCAGAAATTTTCTTTAAGGCTGATTGGGCAAAAGTAAAAAAGTTTTTTATTAAAGAAATTCCAATTATCGCCCACAGAATTATTCGTTAAAATTTAATATAAATAATATGAAAAATAGAATTTACATAAATAAGTTATCAGAGGAGAAACATAAAACAGTTACAATTTATGGTTGGGTAAAACTTCGCCGCGATCAAGGGAAAATGATTTTTCTAGATTTTCGTGATACATCGGGAATTGTACAAGGCGTGATATTGCCAAATAGTGAAGCAATGGAGGTTGGTAAAACTTTACGAGAAGAATTTGTAGTTGAAGTGACTGGAAAAGTAAATGAAAGGCCAGAAAAAAATAAAAAGTCAGAAATACTAAATGGAGATATAGAGCTTGAAATTTTACATATCAATGTTTTAAATGAATCGGCAACTTTACCATTCCCGATTAGTGGTGACACTAGAGAAGTGAATGAAGCTATTCGTCTTAAATATAGATATCTGGATTTAAGAAATGATAGAATGCACAAAAATATTGCAAATAGATTTAAGGTTCAAAATTTTATTAGAAATTATTTAGAAAAAGAAAATTTTATTGAAGTTGAAACTCCTTTGCTCACTGCTCCTACTCCCGAAGGTGCTAGATCTTATGTAGTTCCTAGTAGGATTTATCCTGGCAATTTTTATTCACTTCCTCAATCTCCGCAACAATATAAACAGCTTTTAATGGTAGCTGGTTTTGAAAAATATTTTCAATTCGCGCGTTGTATGCGAGATGAAGATACTCGTGGTGATAGACAGCCAGAATTTACCCAGCTTGATATGGAAATGTCTTTTGTTGATGAAGAAGATATTATTCAGTTAAATGAAAAAATATTAATTTCTATTATAGAAAAATATTATCCTGAAAAAAAAATACAGCAAATACCATTTCCGAGAATGTCTTACAAAGAAGCGATGGAGAAATACGGAAATGACAGACCTGACATAAGAGAAGACAAAACAGATGTAAATCTTCTTGCTTTTCTTTGGATTGTTGATTTTCCAATGTTTGAAAAGACGGGAGGGGATAATGTTGATAATACTGGCGAGTGGACATTCACCCACAATCCTTTTTCAAAACCAAGAGATCAAGATTTTGAAAAATTTATGAAAAAAGAGAATATTGGAGAAATTCTTGCAACGCAATATGATATTACTTTAAATGGGCTTGAACTTGGTAGTGGAGGTATAAGAAATCATAAATCTTCTGCTTTGCGAAATACTTTTCAGATTATGGGGTATAGCAATGAAAGAATAGATGATAATTTTGGCCAAATGTTGAAAGCATTGGATTTTGGTGCTCCTCCACACGGTGGTATTGCTTGGGGACTTGAAAGACTTATGATGATCCTTGAACAGGAACCAAATATTAGAGAAATTATTGCATTTGCAAAAACAGGCGACGGAAAAGATTTAATGATGAATGCACCATGTCAAATAACTGATAGTCAAAAAGTTGAATTGGGGATAAAATAAGCTAGAAATATATAGTTATTTTTAACATTTTTGCCATTAACTAGCTATCGCTGCTTAATGGCAAATTATTTTAAATTCTTAAAACCTGGCTGCCAGGCTTGGATTCGAACCAAGATTGATGGATTCAGAGTCCATAGGCCTACCATTAGCCGACCTGGCAATGTTATTACTTTTGGAGCCGCCCCTCGGATTCGAACCGAGAACCTACGGTTTACAAAACCGTTGCTCTGCCGTTGAGCTAGGGCGGCAATTTTTCTAATTTCAAGGTCAGACCTTTGGGGCTTCTTTAAGGTCTGACCTTGAAATTACTTTTCTTTATTTTCTTTCTTTATCTTAAACTTAATTTTTCTAATTTTTTCTTTATACTCTGACATTGTTTTTACAAAAGGGGAGGGCTCTTCTTGCAATCCATTTATTTTATTTTCATCTATTCCAAGCATAGAATTATATTTAGCAGAAATTTTTTTAGAATTTATATAAATTTTTTCTTTTAGAAAATTTATTAAATTAATAAAAAATCTTAAAATAATAAATGTTAAAAAATAAGTATAGTTTTTAAATTTTCCTCTTAAAAATTTCTTTATTTTCTGAAAATCTTCAGAGAGGGGATGTTCTTGTTGTATGCTTTGTAAAATCAATTTATCTTTTTCTATAATTATAGATTTAGCAACAACCATTCCAATAATTCCAATTAAAGATATTAAAAACAAAATTAATGGTAAAGATAGCATATGTTTAAGTTATATTTTTTGTGGCGTTAAGCTGGGACTTAGATTGCAATTCTTTTTATTTCTTTAATTTTTGCTTTTGCTTTTTCAAGTAATTGCGCAATGGTTTCATTCGGATTTTTTATAAATGGTTGATTCATTAGAGTTTTCTCCTTGAAATAACTTTCTATTTTGCCAGCCAACATTTTCTTTTTAATTTCTTCTGGTTTATTTATTGCAGCAACTTCTTTTTCAAAAATTTCTAGCATTATTTTTTTATTTTCTTCAGTAATTTCTTCCGGGAAAATATATTCTGGCTTCATCGCAGCAACGTGCATTGCAATATCTTTTGCAATTTCTGAATTTCCACCCTCTAAACTAACCATTACTCCTATTTTATTACTGTGAACATAGCCTCCAAGACTATTTCCTTCTAATAAATAAACTTCTCCAACCTGAATATTTTCTCCAGTTTTCTGAATAACAGGATTAATTAAGTTTTTGGCATCCTCTTTTGTTTTTTCTATCCCGTCTGAAAGAATTTTTTCTACTAAATTTGGGAGTAAGGAAGTGAAATCCTCACTTTTTGCAACAAAATCAGTTTCGCAATTTAATACAAGCATTGCCATTTTGTCATTAGCAGATTTAATTATTACCGCTCCATCTTTTGTTTCGCGATCTGATTTTTTTAATGCAATATCGGAACTAGTTTTTTTTAAAATAGCCAAAGCTTTATTGAAATCACCGTCAGCTTCTTCTAATGCTCTTTTGCACTGCATTGCCGAAACACCAGTTTTTTCTCTAAATTCTTTTATTAATTCAATAGTTATTTGTGACATATTATTTGTTATTGTATTTATAATTAATTCACTACCCCGTCAGGCGGGGTATTTTCTGCTGGTTTTGAATTTTTTCCTTCACTATAAGCATTAACCATAAAATCAGTAAAAAATTTCATAGCTGGCATTGAAGCGTCATTGCCAATAATTGGATAAAGAATATTTTTTATATCTGAATCAGAATTAGCTAAAGCGACAACTGGCACTTTCATTATTTTTGCTTCTTTGTTTGCGATATTTTCTTCTTTTGGGTCAATAATAAATAATGCATCAGGAATTTTTTTTAAATTAATTAATCCACCATAATATCGGGTAAGTTTTTCCATTTTTTTAGATAATAATAGTCTTTCTTTTTTGGTATACTTTTCAAGTTCATCTGTTTCTTTATCTTTTCTATACTTTTCAAGTTCAGCAATTCTTTTTTTTATTTCAGAAAAATTAGTTAAGGTCCCACCGATCCAACGTTCTATTACGTAGGGCATTCCTAAAATTTCCGCATAATTTTTTAATAATAACTGAGCCCCGGGCTTAGTGCCTACCATTAAAATTACTTTATTATTAGAACCCAAAGTTTTTACAAATTCCATTGCCTGATCGAGCATCTTTTTTGTTTTTTCAAGATCAATAATATCTGTTTTATTTTTTGTTGTGTAAATAAAAGAAGCAACCGAAGGGTGTCTTCGGGTTTTAGAATAACCATAATGCATTCCTGCTTCAAACATTTGTTTTATTATTGCGTCTGAATTTTCGTCTGTTTTTTCTTTTACTTGCATATTAAACACTGTAACAAATTTTTTTATACTTTGCAAATTTTCCGCAACACTTTACTTTTAAAATTATTTTTGTTAGTATCAAACCTATATGGCAAACAAAGAAAAAGAAAGTTTAGTCGAAGAAGTTTCTGAGAAAAAAATTAATATTTATGAATTGGGTTATTTATTGGTGCCAAGTATTACTGAAGAAAATCTTCCGGTTGTTTTTACTTCCCTAAAAGATCTTATATTATCTTTTGGTGGCAAAATAATTTCTGAAGAAAATCCAAAAATGACTTCTTTGGCTTACACAATGGTAAAGTCAATTCAAAATATTAATCATAAATTTAATACAGGTTATTTTGGTTGGATAAAATTTTCGATGGACACTGAAGAGATTTTAAAATTAAAAAAGAAATTAGATTTGAGTTCTGACCTTGTTCGATTTTTGTTGTTTAAGACAATTGCAGAGAATACTACTCACGCTAAAAATTTTACTTTGCGTGAACCTTATAAAAAATTTACACCTTACAAAAAAGATCAAAACAAAAAAGCTTCTCCTATTAATAAAGAAGAAGTTGATAAAGAAATTGATGCACTGGTTGGGGTTGTGTAAATATGCTATAATATATGTATAGCTTGATAACAACTAAGAAAAATAAATAATAAATATCATGAATTTCAATAGAGCAATAATAATAGGAAATCTTACTCGCGATCCAGAGCTAAAGTCTTTACCTGCGGGCATTAAAGTTTGTTCTTTTTCTGTTGCAACTAATCGTGTTTGGAAAGATCAAGATGGTCAAAAAAAAGAAGCAACCGATTATCATAATGTTGTAGTATTTGGACGTCAAGCTGAAACAGTTGCTCAATATATGAAAAAAGGGAGTAATATTTTAGTTGAAGGTAGAATGCAAACTAGAAGTTGGGACGATAAAAATAGCGGTGAAAAAAAATATCGCACAGAAATTGTTGCTGATAAAACCCAATTTGGACCTAAATTAGGTGGTTCAAGTAATTTTAATAATTCAAATTCTGGTTCTAATTCAAATTCTGCAAATAAAAATGAAAGTCAAAATCAGGGCCAAGAAGATAATTCTGGGTCAATTGACTATCCAGAGGATGATATTAACCCAGAAGATATACCTTTTTAGTCGCCCACCGCAATTAATAAATTATTAAATAAGTCGCCTTCGCTAAAAGCTATGGCGTACCAAAGAAAAATTATGAAACAAAATTATTTTTTAGCTAATAACATAAAACACATAGACTACAAGGATACTGAAATTCTAAAAAAATTTTTAAATCCCAACGGTAAAATTCTTGCCCATAAGCGTACTGGCATTACCGCAAAAAATCAACGCCAGCTTACCATAGCTGTAAAGCGCGCTCGTTTTATTGGCCTTTTACCTTTTGTGGTGAAGTAAATGAGGTAAGTCTGACTTACCTCATTTAAACCCTTTCTGTGTATTCGCCGGTTTCGGTGTTGACTCGGACGATGTCGCCTTCTTTGATGAACATAGGAGTATTTAGGGTGGTACCATTTTCTAAGGTAATTATTTTATTTCCAGCTTTTGATGTGTCGCCACGGACTGCGGGTGGAGCTTCTGTTACCTTAAACTCCATTTTAATTGGTAAAGTTATTTTAATAATTTTTTCTCCATCATCATTGTCCCAAACTAAGGCAGAAACTTTAGAATTTTCTTTTAAAAATTTTGCAACATCTTCCAAAAGTAAATTACTTAATTTAAATCTATTTGCTCGATCTTCTGGATCACAAAAAAAATATTCATTTTTGTGGTGATATAAAAATAATATTTCTTTTTTTGAAATATCCGCTTCCTCAACACTTTCGGCAAGATGAAAAGTTGCTGCAAAAGTTTTTCCAGAAACCAAACTTTTTAATTTCGTTTGATTTTGTGGTTTCATTTGTTGTTTGCGCGCAACCGCTGCCTCCACAACTTCACAGGGTTCATTATTGTAAATTATTATTTTCTTTTTTTCTATTTCATTATATTGAAGCATGAAAGTATACTAGCAAAAATAACTCATATTTGCAATTTTGGGGTGAGGAAAGTCAGACTTTCCTCACCTTATACCGACAAGATTACCGGAATCACTAGGGGTTTTTTGGCAGTTTTTTGGTAAAGGAATTTTGAAATATCTTCACCTAAATTTGCTTTTAAAATATCAAAATCTATTTGATTTGTTACTGGATCAAATCTTAGAACATTTGTTTCCACTAATTTTTTAATATTAATTCTTGCCTGACGTAATAATTCTTGATTTTCTTTTAAGTAAACAAAACCGCGAGAAATTAAATCAGGTGATTTTCTTAATTTTCCAGTTTTTTGATCTATTAAGACAACAATAACAAACATTCCATCTTGCGCTAAAAGAACTCTATCTCGAACCACGACATCTTGTGTATCACCTACTGTAAAACCATCTACAATCATCATATTTGATGGTGCTTTTTCTTTGCGAACAGTTATTTTATTTCCCTTATCCACTATTTCAATAAGCATTCCATTGTCCGGCACTACAATATTTTCTTTTGGAAAATTATTTCTTTCATGAACAAGTTGCGCATGAATTCTTAACATTGAATGACTGCCGTATCCTGGTATAAAAAATTTTGGCTTAACTGTTTTATTAATCCAGAGCAAGTCTTCTTGTCGAGCATGTCCGCCAGAATGAACTTCAGCAATACCGTAATGAATTAATTTTAAATCATGTCTATATAAATGGTCTATTAATTTTTGAATATTAACTTCATTGCCTGGAATAACCGAAGAAGAAAGCATTACTGTATCAGTAGTAGTAAATCTTAGGCACTTGTGTTTATTAGTAGCAATTCTCATTAATGCTGCAAATTCTTCTCCTTGTGCTCCTGTCGCGATTATCACAACTTTATTAGGTGGATAATTATCAATATCTTGAGCCTCAATAATTGTTTCTTTTTTGGGACTAAGTAACCCAGCCAATTTTGCAATTTCCATATTATTTTTAATACTACGACCCTCTAAAACAATATATTTATTATGGCGCTCACAAATTTCAATAATTTTTATCAGTCTCTCAAATTGAGAAGCGAAAGTTCCAATTATTAATCTACCTTGTGCGGCTTTAATTATTTCCTCAATATTTTTTTGAACTTCTTTTTCTTCAATTGAAAAACCAGGCAATGAGGCACTAGTAGAGTCAGCGATTAACAATAAATTATTTTCTTTACCCAAATTTCCCCAAGTTTGTTCTTCTTTTGGAGTTGGTTTTCCTTTTATATGTTCTACTTTCATATCGCCCGACACAAGAACATTACCAAAAGGTGTTTCAATAATTGCTCCCATTGAATCTGGAATTGAATGATAAACTGGAAAAAATCTAATTGTTAATTCATTAAATTTTATTTTGCTACTAGCGTCAACTATATTTAAGGTTAAAGGTGGTTTACTAAGATATTCTTCTTGTCTTTTTCTAATCATCAATGTAGTTAAGTTTTGAGCATAAATTGGTGGATTGCCAATTCTTTCCATAATAAATGGAATTCCACCAATGTGGTCAAGGTGACCGTGAGTTATCACAACTGCACGAATTTTTTCTTTTCTTTCTTCAAGATATTTAAAATTGGGCAAAGTAAAATCAGCTCCCATTGCTTCTTCTTCTTCCACAAAATGAAAACCAACATCTAAGATAATAATGTCATTTTCAGATTCTACAACCAACATATTTCTTCCCACTTCTTCAACTCCACCCAAAGGAACAATTCTAATTACGTCTTTTTCAACTGGCGGAATTTTATTGTCACCCATTCTTGGATTAAAAGATTTTTTTTGACCATAAGGCTTACTTTTTATTTTTGAATATTGAAAAGTAGAACTTTTTATTATTCTTTTATTAGTCCTCTGTGGCGCCAAGTTGGGACTTTTATGTGCTATTCCTGCTCCTGCCCCTATTCCTGTCACTGTTTTTGCTGGCGCTACAAATTTTTTACTACCTACGACGAAAGGGGATGCGACTTCACTTTTTCCTGTGGCGTTAAGCTGGGACTTTGCAGGCAAAAAACTTCTTGGTGTAATACTAACCGCACTAAACGAGTTTTCATTTTTTTTTATCATAATTGTTTTTTTATTTTGCTATTTAATAAAATTAATAAATTAAATTTTTAAAGGGGTTGGCCGGGGAGTGGCATATAAAATTTTATTTTTATTAA
>JBBUBU010000085.1:0-4741 GCA_038058115.1 Patescibacteria group bacterium
TTTATTCTTTTATTCAATTTAAAAAAACTGATATTGAGGAAAAGGGGTTGATTACTTGTGGGAAACAAAATCAAGATATAAATCAAAATATAAATTCAGATACAAATTCTAGTGAAAAATGTTTTATAAGTTTTCATATTCATACTTATATTCCTGTAACAATTTGTGACACAGCGCATTCTTTGGCTAAATTTAAAGGACCTCTTAATAAAAATCATACCCATGGCGACGAAAATGTAATTCATTTTCATAATAAAATTCCTTTTGATAAAAAAACAAATAAATTTTTAGAGACACCTCTAAAATTAGAAAATATTTTTAAAGATTTAGAATTATCTGTTAGCTTAGACGAGCTTATTGGGGGAAAAATTTATTCGCCTTACTCGGTAGATGATGGTAGTGGTATGTGTGGTGGCGTTAAAGCTAATTGGCAGGTTTTTGTAAATGGTAAATTTAATCAAGATTGGAGAAATTATGAATGGAAAGATCGCGCATAATATTTTTTGTTTTTAGTTCTAAAGGTAAGGAAAACATCGAGCAAGAAATTCAAAATCAGCCTCTAAAATTTCCTTCTTTTGGGATTGATTAGAAATAGAATTAGCTTCAAGGTCAGACATTAAAGAAGTCCCAAAGGTCTGACCTTGGAAACATTCATGCACCACATTTACCACACAGAGGGAATAATTTTAGGAAGTAAAAATTTTGGAGAAGCGGGAAAAAATTATATTATTTTTACTCGTGATTTAGGTATGATTTATGCAAGTGCGCAAGGAATTCGTAAAAATTTTTCAAAACTACGTTTTGTTTTGCAAGATTTTAATTATTTAAAAATTGATTTAGTGCGTGGAAAAGATTTTTGGCGGATTACTAGTGTAATTAAGACTAATCAATTTGAAAATTTATTAAAATATCCAGCGACTTTGAAAATTTTTGTTAATATTTCAAATTTATTAAAAAGACTTTTGGCGGGCGAGGAGTCAAATGAAGTTTTATTTAATGATTTATTAAATGGTTTTTCTGGTTTGGAAAAGTCCCTGCTTAACGCCACTAGACATAGTGCTCAGCATGAAATCCAAGGTCAGACCTTTGGGGCTTCTTTAAGGTCTGACCTTGGATTTCCAGCGTGCCAACAACTTCAAAATATTGAAATAATTATAGTTTTACGAATATTAAATAATTTAGGATATATTGGAAATGATAAAATGCTCGAGGGTCTTATTAAATCTCCAATTGAAGAAATTCTTTTTGAAGTTCCACAAACACGCTTAAACCCACAAAACAAAGATAAAATTTTTTCCCAAATTAACAAAATCCTCAAAGAAACCCATTTGTAAGCATTTTCTTTAAATTGTGTTATAATCTATGAATGCCTATTGGTAATAAATTAAATCAAATAGAAAAATTAAAAAATAAACTTTTTGAAAAAGATTATCAAATGAAAATAAAATATTATGATAATTTTATTCATCAATCAAAAATAAATGTATCAGACGATTGGAAAAAAACAGAAAAAAAATTACCAGAAAAAAAAGATTTTATGAAAAATTCATTTTTTAAAATTTTTTTTACTTCGTCCTTAATTTTTTTTCTAGCAACCATGAGTTATGCTTCTTATATTTTTTTTGTTAAAAGCAATACTGTTTCTGGGGATAATATTGATATTTCTGTATTGGGTAATTCTTTTAGTGCCGGCGGGGAAGAACTTTCTTTAATAATTGGAATTACTAATAAAAATAATTCCCATTTAGAATTAGTTGATCTTGTTATAGAATACCCAAGAGGTTCTTCTGGCGATTTATCGCAAGATACTGAAAAGTTGCGTGAATCGCTTGGGAATATTCCATCAGGTGGGGTAAAAAATGAAAATGTAAAAATAATTCTTTTTGGGGAACAGGGGAGCATTCAACCGGTAAAAATTTACGTAGAATATAGAGTTGAAAAATCTAATGCTTTTTTTGTAAAAGAAAAAATTTACAATGTATCTATAAATTCTGCTCCGGTTAATCTTTTAGTTGAAGCTCCAACAAATGCAAGTGCAAATCAAGATATACTTTTGGGTGTAAAAGTAAAATTAAATATAGATAAGTCCCAAAAAACTTTAGTAAAGATTGATTATCCAACTGGTTTTAAATTTATTTCTGCCAAACCAGAACCTTCTTTTGGAAATAATATTTGGAATTTAGGTGATCTTAAGCCCGGCGTCGAGCAGAATATTTCTATCATTGGTAGAATGACGGAAGTTTTTGACGGCGAAGAGAAAAATTTTCATATTGTAAGTGGCTCACAATCGGATTCTGACAAAACTGCATTAGGGATTATTTTTAGTACCTTACAGCATACAATTTTAATTAAAAAACCATTTATTCAAGCTCAAATTTTTATTGATGGTTTATATAAATCAGAATATGCAAGTTATCCGGAAAGTTCTATTAGGGGAGAAATTCGTTGGACTAATAATTTATCAACCAAGATTAGAGATTTAGAAATAAAAGCAAAAATTTCAGGCAATGCTTTTGATTTTAAAAAGACCAGCGCCTCACAGGGTTTATATGATTCTTTAGAAAATTTAATTACTTGGAATAAAGGTACAGTGGATGGATTTACAGAAATAAAACCGAATAGTTCCGGTTCAGTATTTTTTAATTTATCCACGCTTCCACTTTTTTCAAATAATCAAGGAATAATTTCTGATCCATCTATCAATGTTGAAGTTTCAATTTCTGGTCAACAATTACTTGAGAATGAAGGTGTGACAAATTTAAGTAATTCAGAATCTAAAAATATTAAAATAATTTCAGATGTTGGATTTGCCGCTAAAGCTATTTATTATTCTGAACCATTAGTTAATAGTGGGCCAATTCCTCCAAAAGTTGGAGAAAAAACTACTTATACTGTTGTTTGGACTATTTCCAATACTTCAAATGATATTTCAAAATTACAAATAAATTCTAGTCTTCCACAGTGGATAGAATTTGTTGATTTAATTTCTGGCCCAGATGATAATTTTTATTACAATCCTTCAAAAAGAGAAATAATTTGGAATATAGATAAATTTAAAAAGGGTGTTGGGGCAATAAAAAAAGAAAAAGAAGTAATTTTTCAAATTGCTTTTACGCCAGTGTTTTCTCAAATCGGAACTCTTCCAATTTTAATTAATGATGCAAGTTTGACTGGTTTTGATGATTTTGCAAAGGTGGATATAAGAATTAATAAAATGCCACTTTCTACTCGTTTAGTTAATGACCCATCTTTTCCAGTAAATGCAGATCGGGTGGTGGAGTAATTTGTATTATATGAATTTAAAAAATATCAAAAAAGTTTTTTTTATAGGAATTGGGGGGATTGGAATTTCCGCATTGGCTAAATTTGCAATAGCTCGTGGGATGGAGGTGTCTGGTGTAAATGATGAAGAAAGTCCAGTGACAATTTTACCTTTGCAAAATTTGGGAGCACAAATTTTTTTTCTAAATAGGTCCCAGCTTAACGCCACAGTGTTTAAAAAATTACCGGAAGCCGATTTGTATGTTTATAGCGATGCTTGGTTAAATCGCGGACCAGAAATTATTGAGCAAGCTCGTGCGAGCCAAAAGCCAGTCTTGAGTTATTTTGAAACTCTTGGTTTATTTAGTAATGAGTATCAAGTAATTGCAATTGCTGGAACTCACGGTAAAACGACTACAACTGCGATGATTGCTAATATTTTTATTGATGCTGGTTTAGATCCAACAGTAGTGGTGGGTTCTTTTGTTAATAAATTTCAAAGTAATTTTCGGATGGGCCACAGTAAATATTTAATCGTTGAAGCAGATGAGTATATGCGGCATTTTCTTAATTTTAAACCTAAAATATTAGTGATTACCAACATTGAAGCAGATCATTTAGATTATTATAAAAACTTAGAGGACATTGTTTCAGCTTTTTCGGATTTAGCTAAGCAAACTGAAAGTTTTGTTGTTTGTAATTTTAATGATCCTGTAGTTTTTAAAATATTTTATGATTTAGATCTTTTTAAAAAGAATGTTAAACAATATTTTTTAGGTGATAAAAAGGGTGTACAATTTCAAAACTATAAAGCAACGATTATGGACTATAAAATTTATCTTTCATGGCTCCCTAAATTAAATGTTCCAGGAAAACATAATAGAATGAATGCGGCCGCGGCTTTGGCGGTAGCAAATATTATAAATACTCCAAAATTTTCTAAAATAGGAGTTGCGAGATTTTTATTTAATTTATTTAGACCATTTAATTTTATGTTAAGTTTTTTTAATTTGTTTGGTGGTTTTTTTGCTAAAACAATGAAGGCTAAATTATCTCTCGAAAACTTTTCTGGCACTTGGCGGCGGCTTGAAAAGAAAGGTGAAACAAAAGATGGGACTATAGTTTATGATGATTATGCTCACCATCCAACTGAAATTCGGGCTAGCTTGCAAGCTTTGCGTGAACTTTACCCAAAAGATCAAAAAAAAATCACAGTACTTTTTCAACCTCATTTGTATAGTAGAACAAAAATACTTTTTGATGATTTTGTAAAAAGTTTTAAAGATGCAGATCAAATTTTTTTATTACCAATTTATGCCGCGCGGGAAAAACCAGATCCAAGTATTTCAAGTATTATTTTAGCTAATGCAATTAGCACGCGCGGCGAAGCCGCGCGCGCTTTCTCAGATTTCGAAATTGCTCAAAAATTTATTAATGATTTAGTTTTTGGCCCCAATGATATTTTTGTCACCATGGGCGC
>JBBUBU010000086.1:0-11093 GCA_038058115.1 Patescibacteria group bacterium
TTTATGGTTTTGGTATTGGTGGTTCTTTTGCGAAAGAAGATATGTCTAGCGCAGTTAAGTGGGTTAATGAAATTTTACCGGAAGAAAAACCGCGGCACTTATTAGGAATAGGGGAGCCAGAAGATCTTTTTATGGGTATAGAAAATGGGGTAGATCTTTTTGATTGCGTAGCCCCAACTCGCAATGCACGTAATGGTTGTCTTTATACTAAAAATGGAAAAATAAATATTTTAAATGCTAAATATAAAAATGATTTTTCTGCGGCATCTGCGCCATTTCCAGAGGTCGAACCTTGGGAATTTAAAAAAGGTTCGACCTCGGGAAATTTTGACACAAATTGTCAATGCTACACTTGCAAAAATTACACCAAAGCATATTTAGCTCACCTTTTTCATGGCAAAGAAATGCTTGGTGCAACTTTAATTTCAATTCATAATTTATATTTTATAATAAATTTAGTAAAAAAAATCCGCCAATCAATCCTAGACGAAACTTTTTTTGAATTCAAAAACCAATTTTTAAAAAACTGGCAAGTATAAATTTAATATTTACACTATACTGACGATCGTCAGGATAGTGTAAAGAATAAATTAAAAATCTTCCATTTTAGTGGAAGATTTTTAATTTTTTGTAGGTATCCGTAAGCCGAATTCTGTTTTTGATAGCAATTTATCTAGGTCTAATATTACTATTAGACTCAAGCGATTCTCCATTCAGTTAAAACTGAATAGCACGATCTTGCACACGGGTAAGGATTTAGCCGTTTCATATTTTATATTACTATAAAACTTTTCCTAACTGTAAAACAGTAAGGAAATCTTGAGATTTGCACCTCAGGACGTCTCTGTTCGCACCTCCATATCACTATGGATGGGAATTACCCACTACCTTTCTGGACTAAACCAGATGTGTTCGGACTTTCCTCTCCAGCTATAAATGTCCCAGCTTAACGCCACAGTAGCTAGAGTAACTATCCAATACCTACTGTCCTATATTAATACACTTGCATTTTAATTTCAAGTATGCTATACTTACTGTAGTGAGTGTTGAAAGTGATTCTTATTATTTTCAATAAACAACATAAGTGCCCCAAAAAACACCCTCGGGTGTTTTTTGGTTTTGCTTAAAGTTTTTGTTTTTTCGTTTTGATAGAGACAAAGAATTTTTACTTTTACTTTAAATTTTCTTTATATTAACCGGTTTGCCGCTAGATAATTCACTTATTTTATTATCACCGTCATTAGAAAATACATGCGTAATACATGCATATATCACACCCATGTTGCGGCAAAAATAAAGAAATAATATTCCTAAACGAATTATAGGTTTTATGTTTTTTAATGAACATATATTTATTTCACCAAAAAGTTGTTGATAAAATTTATATTTAACAATCTTCCTATTCCATTTTTTAAAACGATACGCTCGTGCAATTCCATAATAAAAATATTTCTTAATTATATCTAAAGTTTTTAATTCGTCTTTATGAAACATTATAACTTCTGGCAAAAAAATCGGATAAATTGCTTGACGTTCAAATCGAATACTTAGTTCTGTATCCTCCCCGTGTAAATTTTTATCATCAAAAATAAAACCGTTTTTATGAAGCTTTATATTTATGATAAGATTTGGCGTATAGCAAATTTTTTTTTGCGTTTTATATATAAAATCCCTTAATTTACAGTTAGCTATGTCAAGAAAATTATCACTACTAAAAAATAATACATCGCCTCTTGCTACTAAAAATTCTTTTTGGGTAACAAAAGAAATATTTTTTAAATAATCATTTCGCACCTCACAATCACTATCCATATGGATGATATAATTACCAGTTGCTATTTTTATTCCGGCATTTCTAGCCCCACCAATAGTGCTCCTGGTTAAGTAAACAATTTTTAATATTCCAGTATTTTTTTGTGTATAAAAAATCTTAATAATACGTTCGACAACTTTATAATCACAGTTATTAAAAATAACAATTATTTCAAAAGAAAACGATGATTTAATGCGTAGAATAGAGTTTATGGCTCGAATCACTTTTAAATCCATTGCTGGAATAACTATACTTATAAATGGATTGTTGGGTAACGATATTGATTTTACCATATTTTTATTTTTAGAATTATAATAATTCTTAATGTTTAATTTTTATTATTTTATTTTACGATTAGACGAAAACCCTTCTTGTGTATCGCGTAAAATATTAATTTTTATCGCGTAATCAAAAATATTTATTAAGTTTATTCCCAAGACATTTATATCATAATGTTCTACTAAGTTTTTATAATATTGATTAATTAATCGTAGATATAAACTATGATATTTAAAAACTTTATTTATGCCATCAACAAGTCCAACAACCGACCCCTCAGGAACCAATACAATAGACTTATTTATTGAGGCAAGCTCAGGTATAGCAGCATTAGAAGTCGTGACAATTGGTATACCCATGAAACTTGCTTCAATCAATGACACAGGAAGCCCTTCTTGTTCACCTTGAGAATCTGTTTTACTAGGACAAAGAAATATATCGGTATCTTTTAAAATATTAACAACTGCAAGCTGATCAATTTTCCCTAAAAATGTAACTTCTTTTTGAAGCCCAAGTTTATTAACTAAAATCTCTAATTTGGATCGTAAATACCCATCCCCTATAAGATTAACTGAGATTTTTAGATTTTGGTTTTGCTTTTTAAACTTCTCAATTGCGCGAATCCCAATATCAAAACCTTTTTTAGGAACAAACCGACCAACCATCGTAAAACATAACTTATGTAATGGAAATTTTCTTGCCTTAAATGAAAAGATATTATTGTTGACTCCCATGGGATGGATAATGATTTTCAAAGGTGAACACCCTAATTTAATAATCTTATTTTTTGCAAAATCTGATATCGCTAATACAAATGTTGCATTTTGAAATGCATTATAAAATTTATTTTTTAATAATTTTTGATTCTTTATTGTAATCTTTGGTATGTCATGTATTACAGTAATAACTGGAATATGTATTGCACCATCTTTTAAAACAAGAGATGCTAGATCAGAAAACTGAAAATAAATAATATTTATTTTTCCGGCTTGAGCTTCCATGGTTAGAATTTTTGATAAATTGCCTACAGGTACATAAGTAGTTTTTTTAAGAAGATTATACTGTATTAGTGCTGGATGAATTTTTTCCTCTACATATAAGTCCTCTTTAGGTATATTCTTTGTTGCATCTCTAGCTGCAAAAATTTTAATCTCATATCCATTATCTATCAAAAAAACAATTTGATTCAAAATAAATGTTTCAGAAATTTTTGGAAAAAACCAAGTTACTATGGCAATTTTTTGTTTTTCTTTCATAATTTATAATTTTTGTGCAACTACAATAAGACCATTTCCAGGCCCAATAGGAATTACTCTATCTAGTATGATTAGGGGGTATACAAATGGTACTAGAAATCTATATAGATTAGGGTATTTTATTCTAATTGGTTCTAGGAGTTCCCAAATAATTTGATAAATTGAATAAAAAATTTCTTTTGACTTGATTATGGTAAATCCAATTTCATTCAACCAATTAAGTATTTCTTTTTCTTCAAATCCATCATGTTTGTGTTCATCGTCACCATAACTAAAAAAATCACTATTTTTTATTTTTAACCATCTTTTTTGCTTTTTTTTAGGAACACTTATAAAAATTATTCCCCTAGAAGAAATCCAATTATAGCATCTACGCAGAATATCTTTTGGATTTTTAATATGTTCCAAAACATCAATAATTAATATTTTTGAAAATGAATTTGGTGCAAAAACTACCGATTCAATATCAAGATTATTATATTTACAAGACATATTATAACGCATAGATGTTGCACGAGCATTACTAATGCGATTATCTAATAAATCGATCCCTGTTACCTGTATGCCTCCATTATAAGATATCCAATTACTAAAACAACCATCTCCACACCCAAGATCTAAAATCTTATCATTTTTTTTAAATGAAACCATACGAAAAAGACAATAAGCAATTTGACGAGAATGTAAAAATAAAATCCCAAATAAAAACTGGGTAATCCGTATTAAAATATTTTTCTTTTGAAAATAATCAATCCACCCGAATCTAAAAGAAGAAATCATAGTATGTTAAAAGAATCTATTTTAGAGAAAAAATCTCTGTTATTTTTAAATAAAATTCCCTTAAAGCCAAGAGCATTTGCGGCTTTTATGTGTTGCTCAGTATTATCTATAAAAAGACAGTCTTCTGGATTAGCACTAATTTCATCTAAAACATATTTAAAAAGTTTTGGATCTGGTTTAACCAATCCGATTTCTGCCGAACTAAATATTCGATCAAAAACTTTTAGCTTAAATTTTTTTCTCAAAACATCATTTAAAGCAATAGTATTATTACTAAGCGCATATACTCTAAAATTATTACCCTTATTTTTATCTATCCAATCCACTAAATCTTTATTGAGTTCTTCCTTAGAAAGAAGATGACTTACAATATTCTGGTATTTTTCCCAATTTATTAAATTAGAATACATTTCCATAAAATATTCTTTTTCATTAAAATTTCCATCAACCGTGCGTTGTTTAAAACAATCGTCAACAATTATTTTAGTTGTTCCTGGAACTAATTTTAAGGCATGATCATTTACATCCAAACAACTTTCTGATTGAAAAATAAGTACTCCACCAATATCAAAAATTAAATTTTTAATTTTATTCATAAAAAATTTTTAATGGGGTTGTTGACAGCAACCCCATTATTAAGTTACAGAAGAAACCCTGTCGCTGGACCAAAATGAATATCTGGACAATTAGACCATCTCTCTTCAAACTTTAAATACTTCTTAAAGTAGAAGAAAAGTATGTATCTAAAAAATCCGTGTCCATATGGTGCATATTCACATCCGATACAATCTATGCCAAGATCTTCGGCACTACTCAACCAATTTGGGTGAGTAAGCAAAAACAAAGCGATTTCTAAAGGCCCTAAACCAAACTCATTTTGAGCAAGATCTATATGGGCACTCCTTGCTGATTTGCCAAGATAACGACGACCAAGCTGTACAGGGAAAGCAAAAAAGTCTGCCCCGTTAGACTTTAATGTCTCTAATGCCCTAGCTGTTCTTTTGAGAAGGCGGAAATACGTAGGACATAATTCCGTTTCTCGGCAATTTAAAAAATTTGCTCTGGCTGCCATAAGAAGCTGAAAAACTTTTTCCATTGCCTCTTCGTCAGACCAACCAATTTTTGATAAATTTGGAACTACTAAGATACCGTCAACATCTAAATTACTTGATGGTAATAAATTAAACCCATCACCTCGCAATCCAGGAAAGATTACTTTCAACCGATTAACTTGTTCAACAGGAGAAAGCATTGATCGATTATCTGGATAGTGAAGATTGGAACCAATATTTTCCTTGGGAAGAATATGATTGGTGGTCTTCATTAAATCTGCTTTAATTTCCCAGCCATGACTTGTGGTCTCTTGTTCAATACTCAATTTACACCTTCTTTCTTGTGGTTAAAATATTATACTAAAAGTATAATAAAAACAACATTAGATTAAAAATCTGCCTCCTTGAGTTTTGAGGGAAGTTTAAAGAATATATCTTTCTCCCTTTCAAAATCCTTTATGCTATCTGGTGCGTGAATAAGCAATCGAATTTTCTCGCCGGGATCACAATAAATTGTACGCAGGGAAATCTTCAGCTCCTTGATTTTGTTAATAGCATCGCTACCCTTAACTTCCCAAACCTGAAGTTCGTACCCTAAATAATACTGTTGGCTAGTTAGCCAACTCCATAGAGTACAAAATTCTGGCCACAACTTAAGCACATCCCATCGATTTAAAAAGATGGTTTTTTTATTTATGATACAAAGGTTTCTACTAAGTACCATATCCTCAATGACTTTAACGAGATTTCGTTCAAATGCATCTGGTTTTAGCATTATCAAAGATCTTTCCATTTACACCTCCTTTTATTAAAATTTCTAACTCTTTCTAATTAGAGATTACCATAAACCTTTTAGTAAATCAATGTACCCTCTTGTAAAAGGAAACTATGACGTATTTAAACTTTTGGATAGTAAAATTAATATAAGTGAACGATAAAGTCTAATTTAGAGTATAATATGTTACAATAAATCATAAATAGATTATTAATAATAATAAAATAAAATTAAATTTTTTTTAAATTAAAATTATGACTAGAAAAATTATTTTAATAGGTGGTGCACCAACAACAGGTAAATCTACCATGGCCAATTTGGTAGCTAAACATTTTAATATTCCATGGATTTCTACCGATCAAATAAGAGAGATTATGCGTCTTGTTGCTAGTCGGGACAAATACCCAAAACTTTTTAGTACAGGAAAATATACCGCTGAAGAATTTTTAACCAAATTTTCCGCGAAACAAATTGTAACCATGGAATTTGAACAAAGCGAAGAAGTTTGGCCAGGAATTAGAAAATTCATTAAACAAAACTATACATGGAAAGATGGTTTTGTAATAGAGGGCGTAAATATTTTACCCCACTTAATAGCTAAGGATTTTGCAAACGACAAAGATCTTAAATTTATTTTTTTAATTAATGAAGACGCTAAAAAAATTCGTAATGCGATATTTACTCGTGGCTTGTGGGGCGATGCTAATACATACCCTGATAGTATAAAAGAAAAAGAAATTGAATGGGTACTATCGTTTGGTCACAAATTAAAATTAGAAATTGAAAAATATAAATATCCTTGCGTTGAAGTTAAAAAAAATAATGATGATTTACAATTGGTACTTAGTGCACTATGTGACTAAACCATAATACCCATTACATATCCAAGATTTTTAAAGAAACTCACTTCATTTATATCATAATAACCTTAAATATTCTTAAACTCTTTCGGCGCTGGTGCTTCTATTTTTATTTTTTTTCCACCCAAATTTTTAAACTCTATAGATTTTGCATGCAAACCTAAACGAGAAAAATTTTCTGGGCATGGGCTGTTTGGGTTATAAAGAGAATCACAAGCAATTGGATAATTTATAAATTTCATATGAACACGAATTTGATGCATTCGGCCAGTTTTTGGAAAAATTTCTACTAAACTAAAGGGTTCTATTCCTGTGGCGTTAAGCTGGGACTTAGAGAAAAATTTTTTTATAATTTTGTATTCTGTAACTGCTTCACGCAAAGTTCCAATTGATCCACGACCCGAAAGTCGGCGACGAAAATCTTTTGGACTTCGACCAATTGGTTTATCAATAATTCCTTGATCATTTTTGGGATGTCCAGAAATAACTGCAATATAAGTTTTTTTTATTTCTGAATTAGCAAATTGTTTTTTTAAAAAATTAAAAGCTTTTTGATTTTTTGCTATTAGAAGTACTCCAGAAGTTTCTTTGTCTAAACGGTGGACTATACCTGGGCGAATCATTTTCGGATAAGTCGTTTTCGGATAAGTCGGACTTCCCGGAGTACCGGATAAGTCAGACTTCCCGAAAACTGGACTTCTCAAAATCTGCTCGCCTACATTTTTTATTTCTGGATATTTTTTTTCTAAATATTTTATTAGCCAATCCACAATAGTTTTCTCTTTATTTTTTTCTGTGGCGTTAAGCTGGGACTTACCATCTGAATGCACCAAAATACCGGAAGGTTTATTTATTGCCAAAATATTTTCATCTTCGTATATTATTTTTATGATTTTTGTCATATATATATTAAATTTCGTTTCCCAAGGTCTGACCTTTTTGAATTCTTAAGGTCAGACCTTTTAAAACGAAACTTTTTGTAATTCACTATCATTATAATATCTTAAAAAAATAGTGCAACAGTTGCATTTATTTTTTATATTATTTATGCTACAATATAAGTATGTTAAATAAAAAGATAATAAAAGAAAAATTAGAGGAAGAAAGGGCTATTTTAATTGGTCAGTTGAAAGATATTAGCCAATTTAATTCTGAAAATAATAAATGGGAAGCTGTTCCAGAAGTTATTGATGTTCCGGAATCAGATCCAAATGATATGGCTGATAGGTTTGAGGAGTTTGAGGCGCGGAGTTCAATGGTTACTATTTTAGAGAAAAGATTAAATGATATTCTTTTAGCGCTTAAAAATTTAGATAATAAAAATTTTGGTTTATGTAAAATTTGTAAAAAAGAAATTGAAGAACTTCGCATGTTAGCTAATCCTGCAGCTCAAACCTGCAAAGAATGCAAAGAATAATTTAAACATATATGGCTTTTGCAAAAGTTTACTCCGCGCAAATAAATTTACTTTCTGGAAAAATCGTAACAGTTGAAGTTGATTTGTCGCGGGGCTTGCATAATTTTAGTATTGTTGGTTTGCCTGATAAATCAGTTGCTGAATCAAAAGATCGGGTGAGTTCGGCAATTAAAAATTCCGGTTTTAAATCTCCAAAAGAAAAAAATCAGAAAATTGTAGTTTCTCTTTCACCCGCAGATCTTAAAAAAGAGGGTTCATTTTTTGATTTAGCTATCGCCCTTGCTTATATGTTGGCAGCAAAAGATTTGAAATTTAGTTCTCCTAAAAAAATTTTTTTGGGTGAACTCGGACTTGATGGAAGATTAAGAGCAATTCGTGGTGCATTACCACTTACTCAAGAAGCTAAGAAAAAAGGTTTTGAAGAAATTTATTTACCAAAAGAGAATGCAGTTGAAGCAGCTTTAGTGGACGGAATAAAAGTTTTTGGAGTAAATAATTTAAAAGAAATAGTTGAACATTTAGGTGGAAAAAAAATACCAGTGAAAGGTTCTGCAAGTTCTGTTAGCTTTGATGATTTGGAAAATTTTAGTAAAGCTATAGGTGCTAATTCTCCACGTACTTTAGGAAATTCACCAGAATTTTTAAAAATAACTCCACAACCACTTACTAAGATCAAGTCCCAGCTTAACGCCACAGATATTCAAAAAAGAAAAAGTGGAGCAGATTTTTCTGAAATTCGTGGACAAGAAAGCGCTAAACGCGGTTTAGAAATTGCTGCAGCTGGTGGACATAATATTGCAATGTATGGCCCACCCGGAACTGGAAAAACTATGTTAGCGCGCGCTTTTTCCAATTTATTACCCGATTTAGATTTAGAACAAATTTTAGAAACAACCGGAATTTATTCGGTTGCCGGTTTAGCTAACGGAGAATTAATATGTTTTGCGCCATTTCGTGCCCCGCACCACACAGCTTCTTATGTTTCAATTGTTGGCGGAGGAACTTATCCAAAACCTGGAGAAGTAACCTTAGCACATCGCGGAGTTTTATTTTTAGATGAATTTCCAGAATTTGATAAAAAAGTTATTGAATCTTTGCGTCAGCCACTTGAAGATAATACTGTTTCAATTTCACGAGCAAAAGGTTCTGCAATTTTTCCATCCAATTTTATTTTAATCGCCGCGATGAACCCTTGCCCTTGCGGAAATCTTAATTCAAAAATAAAAGCTTGCATATGTAGACCACTTGATTTAGTTAGATATAAAAGAAAATTATCTGGGCCGATTGTTGATAGAATTGATCTTTGGGTTTCGGTTGGACAAGTTGATTATAAAAAATTAGGTGGAATTGCGGGTGGCGAAAAAAATGAAAAAATAAAATCAAGAATTATTAAAGCGCGTGAAATTCAAAAAAATCGTTTTAAAAAATTTAATCGTGAAATTAATACCAATAGCGAAATGGATGTAAGAGATTTATCCAGTATTGTTCAATTAAAAGAAAATGTTAGAAATTTACTAGATCAAAATGCGGAAAAATTATCTCTTTCTGCGCGTGCTTATCATAGAATAATTAAAATTTCTCAAACAATTGCCGACCTAGAAAATTCTCCCGAAATTACCACAAACCACACCCTAGAAGCTTTCCAGTACCGTCCGAAGAATAATTAAAATTTGTAAGTTCAACTTGCGGAGTTTAGTAATTAGTTATCCACAAAGTGGATTTGACAAAAACTACTACTAATATATACTTAAAGTATCCTTAGAAAAAGTCGCGCTTCGCGGCTTTTTCCTTTTCTAGGCTTCTTTTTTGATCTGAAATTTCAAGTTATCTATTTCGATAAATTTAACTGGTGAACCGCTGGCTTGAGTAAGTTTTCTTAATTTTGTAGATAATCTCGAAGTGGAATACCTTGGCCCTTTTGGAACTCTTTTTCCGCTAGAGACAATAGAAACCTTACAACCTTTTGAAATAACTTTCTGAATTAGGAATTCAAAATCACCATCACCGGAGAATAGAAATAGTTCGGTATCTTTATCTGCATGATCAAGGACATCTGCAGTAAGTTCAACATCACAATTACATTTCCATGAATATCCTGTTTCTATTCTCTGCGTTACTTCAGTGCCACATTTTGGACAGTTAGCGCTCACAATTTTGTCCTCATTTTTGTATGTGAAAAAGTATTTTGGTCGCACGATTGCACCAAGCCCTGTAAGTTTTGAAAATATTTCTCCACGAGTATCATCACCGTGTTGTATGCCTGGATAGAAAAATATTTTTTCACATTTCCATTTGTCTTTGAGGTAGGAAAATAATTTTTCGTGGTCAAGCGCAAATTTCAACACTTTCAATGTTGTTGTTTCAGTATTTTGCACATCAATAAAAGCAAATCGTTTCATAAAAATTATTTTATCACAATAATCGCAAAAATAAAAATTTTGGGAGTCCGCCGAGGTAAAGCGAATAATTAAAATCTCTCAAACAATTGTCGACCTAGAAAATTCTCCCAAAATCACCCTAAACCACATCCTAGAAGCTTTCCAGTACCGTCCGAAGAATAATTAAAAAACATGTTATAATATATGTATTACTATACTGCTTAATCCGTTGGTATTTTCATTTGAACCTCTTTCGTAAGAACAATAAGGATGAGCAAAGTAGTAGGAAATTTTTAATTCTTTTTTCTTTTGTTTTTGACCTTTAATATTTTTATTCATAATACTTATATTTTAATACATTATTAATAATTAAGTTGCAATTATTTCTTGAATTCGGGGGGTCATAGAATGCGACAAATATTACTATGCATGTCAAATCATTTAATTATGACACTATAATTCTTTAATTAGCGCGGTGGAAAA
>JBBUBU010000087.1:0-10354 GCA_038058115.1 Patescibacteria group bacterium
TTTTATAGTGACCATGTATCAACTGCTGATTTCAACAACTAAAAACTTTTGGCATAGCATATTTTTATGGTTTTAAATGTATTAAATTTACATGTCCTTTACGAAAAATCACAAAATATCCTTATATTTAACGCTATTTTGGTAAAATTAAGTTCTATCGGACAACTTTTATAAAATGTCCTTTATCAACATTATCAACAGAGTTATCCACAGTTTTCCACTTAACTACCCCATCAATACACAGGTACGACCTGTGTATTTGAAGTTATTGTGAGTATTTGATAACTACTCTGCGAGAAAAGCCTTCACCGATGGATTCAGTTTTTAAATCACTTGCGTCGGATAAAAATTCATGAATAATTCTACGGTCAAATGCCGACATTGGATCAATTTCTATGCTTGACTTAAAAAATCTAGCTCTTTCAGCCATTGTGTGAGCAATGCTATGTAATTTTTCTATATGTTGTTTTTGAAAATTATTAATATCTATAATAAAATCGTGAGTATAAGAATACACAGGTAAGACCTGTGGAGTACCATAGGTCTTACCTGTGTATTCTGTAGTTCCACGTGAAACATTCTCAGTAATCCTTCGCGCAAGATGATTTAAGGCAAAAATTGCCTCATCCTCACGATTATTTAGAATATATGGTGTAATTTCAAGTGAAAACCAAGTTGGTTTTTGTTTTTTAGATAAATCTAGGTTATTATTACCGTCATTACTGTCAGCGTTATCACTAACAACAATCTCTCCAAAACATAAGTTGGTTTTTGTAATGAATTCTTTTATTAAATTATGTATTTCATTTTTTTGCATTTTTTTTGATTGTAAACCTTAAATTACAAAACTCTTTCTCGGCGTAAGTTTTAGGGACCGCGCATAATTTTCTGGTGAAAGAGCAGAAGAAGTTTCTGCTGGTCTGAGTGCTATGCTCGGCCCGTCGGCCTGTGCAATGCTCCCTAAAACTTACGCCTTCAACGAGTTTTGTAATTCAAGGTACTTAAGTCTTTATGTTTATTAAAATAAATTTGTTGACCGATGGCAAAAATATTACTAATAATAAAATACAAAGCAATAACCCCAGAAAGTTGATAAGCAAAAAATCCCATAATTACTGGAAAAAAATATTTCATTTGCATCTGCATGCTTTTTGCAAAACTTTCCTGAAAAGAGCCAGGATTACCGTTACTTACTGGTTGAGGCATATAAACTGCTTGTAAATACTGGGAAAAACCAGCTAGAACTGCTAAAAATAGACTTTTTTTGCCAAGATCAATAATGCCTAAAAACACAGTATTTATATATTCTGGGTTTTTAATAAAAGAATAAAGTAAGTTTGTATCAAACTTCATTTCTTTAAAAAAATCAAAAAAGACGAAATATAGCGCGAAAATGATTGGAATTTGAATTAAAATTAAGAAAAATCCAGAAAATGGGTTTTTTTTGTGTTTTTTGTATAAATCAAAAATCTGTCTGGCTTGTTCTTCTTTACTAGTTTTTGTATTTGCTTTAATTTTATTTACTTCTGGGTTAATTAAGGCAACTTCCGATTGACTTTTAATTGCTTTCTGTGAAAGAGGAAATATTAAAAATTTAACAATTAAAGTAAGAATAATAACAGCAATTCCAACATCCCCACCTGGAATAATTGAAATCAAAAAAGCCAAAACATTCATCAGTGGCTCATATAAAAATGTATTCCATGTACTTGAAAACATTCTTCTATATTACATTAAAAAATCCGAAAACTCAAATTTTATTTTTAAAAAGTTTGGTATTCCTCTTTTTTTCCTCCTACGCCTATTTTGAGTACAAAACAGGAACCCTCGGAGTTAAAAAAATAGAAATACCAAACTTTTTAAAAATACAAATATTAAACTTTATTTAGAACTATTTTAATTTCATTTTCTAGATTTTGGAAAGAATTTTTTTGAAAAGATTTTTTACCAGCAAAAAATTGAAGGCTTTTTTTGCCAAAAATAATGACACCTAAGAGTGGTGGGATATTTGAAAAGTATTTTTCTAAAATATTATAACCCCTTCTTCTTAATAAATTCCTAATTACAGCCTTTTTACTAACGGTTTTTGGAACAATAAAACTAATTTGGGTGATGGTTCCGGTTTTTGGATAAGTCAGACTTCCCGTAGTACCGGATAAGTCGGACTTCCCAAAAACTTTAATAAATTTAAAAGTTAAATTTTGAGAATTAACAAAAAAGCCCTCTTTGAAGATTTTTTCTACATTTTTTGTGTTTACTCTGTTTTTTTTTGGAAGCATTTTATGGTCTTAAACCACAAAACTCTTTCTTGGCATAAGTTTTTAAAACCACGCATAATTTTCTGGTGAAAATTTGCTATGCTCGGCCCGTCGGCCTGTGCAATGCTTTTAAAAACTTACGCCTGCAACGAGTTTTGTGGTTTAAGGTATTAAACACTTTTTTTAACACTGAGTTGCGCTCGGCCCTTTCTTCGTCGCTCGAGAAGAACCTTGCTACCGGTTGCGGTTCTAGATCTAACCAAAAAACCATGCGTTGTTGCTCTTTTTTTCTTTTTAGGTTGGTATGTTTGTGACATGGTGGTAGTATATAACATAATTAATAGATAATCAAGCCTTGGATTCGTTTTCCCAAGGTCAGACCTTTGGGGCTTCTTTAAGGTCTGACCTTTAAAAAACGAAACTTAATAAAAGTTATCAACAGCTTATCAACATGGTTAATAACTTTTTTGATTTTTAATTAAAATTAAAATAATATATAATCCTGCTATGGATATACAACAACTTTGGCAAAAATGTTTAAATGAAATTGAAAGTGGCGTTTCTAGGGCCAATTTTTCTACTTGGTTTAAACACACCAATATTTTAAAGGAGGAAGCGGGTATTTTTTATGTTGGTGTACCAAATGAATTCGTGCGCGATTGGCTTCAAAATAAATATCATAAACTCATAACAAAAACAATTACTGAGGAACGCGACAATATGCGTGCAGTTGAATATATTATTACAAAAATAGAACCGCCAACTAAACAAGAAATTTTTAAAATAAAAACACAAGAAGGTGAAAATATAAACACCGCATTGCCTTTAAATGATTTATATATAAACCCAGAAAGTAATTTAAATTCGCGTTATCGTTTTAATTCTTTTATAGTTGGTTCTTTTAATGAATTGGCTTATGCGGCTGCTCAGGCAATTATTGATAAACCTGGAACAAAATACAATCCATTTTTTATTTATGGAAATACTGGGCTTGGTAAAACGCATTTAATTCAAGCGATAGGTAATGCTTTTAAGGAAAAATATCCTAATAAAAAAGTTTATTATCTGACCTTAGAAAAATTCGCAAGTGATCTTGTTATGGCAATAAAAAACCACAAAGCAGATAATTTTAAAGAAAAATATAGAAAATATGATCTTTTAATGATCGACGATATTCAATTTATTGGTAAAATGGAAAAAACACAAGAAGAACTTTTTCATACATTTAACACTTTTCACCAAAACAATAATCAAATCATATTTTCTTCAGATAAACACCCTAATTATATTCCAGACTTAGCGGAACGCTTAAAGTCTCGTTTTGTTTCGGGTATGATTGTTGATATATTAGAACCAGAAATTGAGGCTAGAATAGCGATTATAAAAACAAAGCTTCAAGAATTTGAATTAGATTTAGATAATGAGATTGTAGAATATATTGCTTCCGTAATTCAAGGAAATATTAGAGAATTAGAGGGGACTTTAAATATTATTGTTTGTCAGTGTCGTTTAAAAAATAAAATAATTTCTATTGCAGAAATAAAAAACCTTATAAAAAACAATATAAAACCAAAGAAAACTACATCAATAAAAGATGTTATAAAAATCGTAAGCGATTATTATTCTTTGGACGAAGCATTAATATGTGAAAAAAGTAGGAGGCAAGAAATTGTTAAAGCCAGACAAGTAATAATGTATTTATTAAGGGAAGATTTTAATGTTTCTTATCCTTTAATCGGCCAAAAATTAGGTGGAAAAGACCATACAACAGTTATTCATTCTTATATGAAAATAAAAAATGATTTAAAAGAAGATCAAAATTTATTAAGTGAGCTTGAGAAGATTAGGGTCTATTTAAAATAATAAAGGTTAATAAGATATTTAATAACCTGTTGAAAACTTTTATTTTTTATGTTAATAAATATTAATAAAAAAATTTTAAAAATAGAAAAATAATTATTAATATAATTAACAAAAAGTTATCAGATTAAATCCATAATTAAAAATTACAAATATAACCTTATTAAATAATAATATAATTAAGTTATCCACTTATCCACAGTACTAATAATAATAATAATTTATATAATAGAATTATCAACAAATAAAGTAACACCATAAATTCAAAAATTAATATAATAAAAAATTATGAAACTAGAAATAGATTTAGAAAAATTTAAAAGTGCAATTTTTAAAGCAGAAAAAATAACCGGGAAGAATTTAACATTACAAATTTTAAATTCAATTCTTTTTATTGCTTCTGGAAAATCATTAAAACTTAGGGCAACAAATTTGAGCCTTGGTGTAGACATTGAAATTCCAGCCAAAATTGAAAGAGAAGGTATAGCCGCGGTTCCAGGGTCTTTTTTGTTAAATATCTTCTCTAATATACAAAAAAACGACAATAAGAGTATTCTTTTAGAAGAAGTTAATGGAAATTTATTAATTACAACAAAAAATAATAAAATAAAATTAAAAAGTTATTCACATGTAGATTTTCCAAGTATTCCAATTGTTGCCGGGGAAAGTTTTAAAATTGAAGCAAAAAAAATAATTGATGGAATAAAAATGGTTTATTATAGTGCTAGTATTTCCGACATAAAACCAGAATACTCAAGTGTTTACATATATAACAATGAAAACAACCTGATTTTTGTTTCCACAGATTCTTTTAGGTTAGCTGAAAAGAAAATAAAAATCAAAAATAATCTAGAAAACATAGAAAATCTAGAAAATTTAGGAATTTTAATTCCATTTAAAAATATTACTGAAATTTTAAGAGTTTTTGATGATGTTTCGGGTGAAATAGATGTTAATTTTACAAAAAATCAAATTTCTTTTTATTCTAGTAATATTTATTTAACCTCAAGGTTAATTGATGGGATTTTTCCAGATTATACTAAAATTATTCCAAAAGATTTTACAACTGAAATAATTATTTTAAAACAAGATTTATTAAATGCTTTAAAAATTTCTGATATTTTTTCTGATAAATTTCATCAAATAAATATCTTAGTAAAACCAAAAGAAAAAATTTTAAAACTTTCTAATCAAAATATTAATATTGGCGACAATGAAACATACCTAGACGCGGCTCTTTCCGGAGAAGATATTGAATTTGCTTTTAATTGCAAATATTTTTTTGATTGTTTACAGTCAATTAGCACAGATAGTATTTCTATTAAATTAAATCAATTTATTGACCCAAATACTAATCAATACATCACAAAGCCCATTGTTATTTCCGGCGTATCTGACCCTTCTTTTACTTATTTGATTATGCCGATGAATAAATAGGTGGGTTATTTAAAAACTAACCCCAATTTCTTTATTGGCGGTTTGGAATAATTTGTATTTATTTTCGATTTCTAATTTAATTTTTGCTTTTCCATGAACACCTTCTTTTGTATTTAAATTTAATAAGTGTTTTTTGTAAGATGGAATATTTACCAAGCCGTCATTAATAAACCAACTAAACGACAACAATGGCGATAAAATTTCTTTGGGTGAAATAAAATACGGCGCAGCTATTATTATGTCATTATTTTTTACCCCGTATCCATCCCCAACGCTTTTTTCCCAAAGATTTCCAAGTTTTTCATCTTTTTTATAAAAAACTATTTTTGGATTAACCATCCCAACATCTATTCCGGCATAGGCTGAAGATTTTTGGTCCAAAGTTGAAGCAGTTACTGAAATATTTTCCGAATTTTCTAAATAATTATTTTGATAAAGAAAATAATTTTTTCCATAATCTGCGCCAGCGGAAACGTTTTCATAATCTTTTTCCCATTTATAAATCATATTTTTGGGATCTATTAATTCATTTCCACTTTTTATTTCAGGTAATGCCACTATTTTTATACTAGTTTCTTGCGAAGCTAAAGCTTTTCCTTTGTAAAATGGTGGAACGAAAGAATCTTCAGCTTGCCAAAGCATAACTATTTTTGAGGGACTTATAATTACCTTTTTTTCTACTTTACCGGATGAAAAACTTATTTCTGCTACGACTGAAGTATTTGATCCAGCTGCCCCTGCTCGGACTGGAATTGATTTTTTACCAATTTCTGAAACAATAAATTTTCCATCCACAAACCAAGAAATTGAAACAACGTCTAAGTTTACAGAAAAACTTTTTATTGAAACATTGACATTTTCTAATGGTTCCGGGTTCTCTGGTTTTATATTAATAAATATTCCTTCTTCTCTCGCAAGTACTTGATTTACAAAAACAGGAAAAGAAGTAACAGAAATTACAAAAAAAGAAATAAAAAAAGAAACCGAAATTAAAAATAATAAATTATTTTTCATAATGTAATTATATTATTTTAATTTAAATATTGCAATTAAAAATATAGATTGTGAGTTACAAATGTTTCCCGTGTAACTTTTTTACTTCTTCTTTTTCTAAGTTTTCTTTTGTTGTTTTGGCTTTATCCCCAAGCTCTTTTAGCTCTTGATCTGAAAGCTTGTCTAATTCTAGGGTTTTATTTTTTAGATAATCAACAGTATTTTTTTCGGGATCTTCTAGAATTTCCTCTAATAAACTATTCAAAATAAAGCCCATTCTTGGGCTAGGTTTCATATTTAATTCCTTAATTAAAAAAGTTCCGTCAATTTTAAGTTGATTTAATGAAATCGGGTCATGCAAAGCCTCTTCAATCATTCCAAAATATTGTCGCAAACGATAAGAAATTGCTTTTTTATTGGTTCCAACTCTATCACATTCCCTTAAATTCATTAAAAGCCAAATATTTTCTTTTCCTATTTTTGCAATAATTCTACGAACTGCCGATAAAGTAATTTTTTCTGTATCCGAAAAAAACATATGGTTACGAACCAGTTTTTCCACTAAATCAATTTCTTTTTTTGGAAATTTTATTCTTTCCATAATTTTTTGAGCCATTTTTGCACTTACCACATCATGACCATAAAAACTGTAAGTTTTTTTTGCTTTATACGGTGGCGTTAAGCTCGTAGCTTGTGAAAGACGCCTGGTTCTTGGCTTTCCAATATCATGAAATAAGGCCGCTAAACGAATTTCTAGCGGCCAATTTTTGTCAGCAGCATGCTGTAGGGCATAAAGAGAGTGATTCCAAACGTCGTAGATGTGTGCCCCAAATTGATCGCATCCAATTCCTTCTTCTAGTTCTGAAATTATGTGTTTTAACAAATTTAATTTTTGGAGTAAGGTTATCCCCATTGCTGGAGTTTTTGACATAATTATTTTTGAAAATTCATCCCGGATTCTTTCTTGAGATATTTTTTTTATTAAATTAGCATTTTTAAAAATACTTTCAGTATTTTCATCTGAAATAGAAAAATTAAGTTGGACGGCAAAACGTACCGCCCGCAACATTCTTAAAGCATCTTCTTTGTATCTTGCATCTGCACTCCCGACTGTTTTTAATGTCTTATAGGAAATGTCCGATAGACCATTATGTAAATCAATGATTTGTCCGATAGAATCCATAGCTATAGCATTTATGGTAAAATCTCTCCTTTTTAGGTCTTCAGCTAGTGTTTCACTAAACAAAACTTCATTCGGGTGCCTAAAATCATCATATTTTCCCTCAATTCTGTATGGCGTAACCTCTACAATGTCATATTTTTCACGTAGAACAGTCTCTTTTGGTGTTTCTTCTGCTACACAGGTCGTACTTGTGTAGTTATTAGATGTTTCACGTGTAACTACGGAGGTCTGACCTCCGTAGTTCGATGTTTCAGGTGAAACATAACCCACATCTTCTATGTAAGGTAGTCCTGCGGGGTCAGGTGTTTCACGTGGAACGCAGACAGCTACTGTTCCAAAGGTGTTTTCGTAAACAGTTTTTTCAAAAAGAGCTATTATTTGCTCAGGTTTTGCATTTGTTGTTACGTCCCAATCCTTTGGTGTTCTTTCCAAAATAAGGTCACGAACACACCCACCCACCAAATAAGCCTCGAAACCACCTTTTTCTAGGGTATTCGTTACACGTGAAACATATTCTGGAATTAAATTAGTATTTAATTGCATATAGTTTTAAATACACAGGACTCACCTGTGGTATACCACAGGTGAGTCCTGTGTATTTACTTTTTTGTGCGGCTAGGGAGAATCGAACTCCCATCTGAACATTGGCAATGTCCTGACCTACCATTAATCGATAACCGCAACATTAATTTTTAAATTGATAAATTTATTTTTGCAAGATCAATCCACTTCAATAATTTACTCTTTAAAAAACTACTAGATATTATAGTATATCCTGTACCAAACTTCAATCTTTTTTATTTTAAAATATTATTGTATAAAAAATTAGTTTGTTTAATTAAATATTTATGTTATATAATTAGTAGTTTGCACCCGTAGTGAAATGGATATCACGACGCGCTTCGGACGCGTTATTGTGGGTTCGAGTCCTGCCGGGTGCACATGGAGTTAAAATCAAGCTAACTTTGATTTCCAGTAATAAATTATGGCTAAAGGAGACACTATCGCGCGTTTTAATAACGTATCATTTGAATATAATGCGGCAAAACCTATTTTGACAGAGGTTGATTTTTCTATTCGTCAGGGTGCAAAACTAACGCTTATGGGTCAAAATGGTGCTGGTAAAAGTACTATATTCAATCTTCTTTCTGGAAATTATAAACCAGAAGAAGGAGTGGTAATAATTACAAATGGCACTAGTATTGCCACTTCAAGACAGGTTATACCAAGAGATCAACTGCCTTTGACCGTACGCGCTTTTTTTGAATTATGTTTTGACAAAAAAGTTTATGATATAGACCCAAAGATAGATGAAGTTCTGGAGGTTGTTAATCTTAAGGGTCATGAAAAAGTACATGACCGTATAATATCTAGTTTTTCTGGCGGACAACAAGCGCGACTACTATTGGCGTCAGCTCTTATTCAAGACCCTGATTTATTACTACTCGATGAGCCTACTAATAATCTAGATAAAGCCGGAATAGAGCATCTTACAAATTTTTTGATTGATTATAAAAAAACAGTAATTGTTATTTCCCACGATGCTCACTTTTTAAATAAATTTACTGAAGGAGTTTTATATTTAGATATTTTTACTAAAAAAATAGAACAATATGTCGGAAACTATAATGATGTTTTGAAAGATATTATCGCTCGAATGGAAAGAGAAAATAGTAAAAATGCTCGTTTAGAAAAAGAAATTCAAGCAAAAAAAGATCAATCCAATAAGTTTGCAATGAAAGGTGGAAACTTGCGTCTTGTAGCAAGGCGAATGCGAGAAAAAGCGGCGGAGCTAGAAGAAGAAATGGTGGATGTTCGTAAAGAAGACAAAACTATTAGACCTTTTACTATACCCATGCAGTCAGAAATTATTGGAGAGATTATTAATATAAAAAGTTTTTCAGTTATAAAAAATAATAAGCCAGTAATTCGCAAAGCAGATATTTCTCTAAAGAAAAATCAGCACCTACTTCTTTCTGGGCCAAATGGCATAGGTAAAAGCACCTTGCTTGAAGCTTTAGCTACTGGCAAAGCACAAGGAGCTGTTGTAACTAAAGGTATTCGCATTGGCTACTACAGGCAAGATTTTTCCACACTTGATTTTAATGACACTGTTTATGAGTCGCTCAAAAAATCAATTGAAAGTTCAGGGGCAAGATTTACCGAAGAGAGATTGCGTGCTGTTGCCGCTAGTTTTTTAATAACAGGGGAGTATATGCGCACAAATATTGGGGCTCTTTCTGAAGGTCAAAAAGGTTTAGTTGCATTTGCTAGTTTGGTTTTGCTTGAACCAGGACTTCTAATACTTGATGAGCCAACAAATCATATAAATTTTCGTCATCTACCTATTATAGCCAAAGCACTTTCTTCTTTTGCTGGAGCAATGATTTTAGTATCCCATGCCCATGAATTCGTAGAACAAATAAAAATAGATGAAATTTTGGCGTTGGATAAATAATTTATGGAAAAATTAAATACCAAAGTAAATACTAAAACAAATACTTATGATGTTATTGTTATTGGTGGAGGTGCATCAGGAATGATGGCGGCGGGACGTGCGGCAGAGCTCCTGACTTCGACTTTGGGACACCCTGGGGAGCTAATTTTGGGAGATTTTCAGTAA
>JBBUBU010000088.1:0-3623 GCA_038058115.1 Patescibacteria group bacterium
CAGCACTAGAGTTTGTGGAACTCTCAGCTCGGGTTCGAATCCCGATAGGCACCCAAAATTTATTTATAAATTTATGGACACTAATTTAAATTTATCGGAAAATTTATCGGAAAAACTTGAAAAAGATTTACATAATATAGTTGAAAGAAGTATTTTTCTTCGTGGCGAAGAGTATTATAATTCGGGTGCTATTTCTAAGCGAAGTTTAAACAAACAGAGTAAATATGTAATTGTTGTTAATGGGGTAATTGAAGGTGCTGATTTTTATGAAGTTGTTTTAAATGTTGATATACAAATAAATAAATTTATTTATACAGATTGTTCTTGCCCATACGATGGGGTTTGTAAACATATCGTGGCTTTGGGTTTGCATATGATTGATTTTTTAAAAAAGTTTGAGGCTGAAAAGTTTAATAAAAATTTTTTAGGAAATTATTCTGAAAATTTATTCAATCAAGATCATTCTGATGCAATAATGCATTTCGCAAAAGAGAATTTTCAAAAAAAATTTGAGACTTATTTTAATAATAAAAATAAGTCTCAACAAAATATAAATATATCACAGCTTAATGTCACAAGTCTTAAAAAATTTGATTCATCAAAATTTTATATAAAATTAAATTATGATTTAACTCCAAGTTTTCATCGTAAGGGTTCTTGGTATGAAAGTGTAAATTTGGATGAAATTTTAAAAAATTATGATATTACTTTGGCTCAAAGAGAATTACTAGAAGCTATCCATAATAGCACTTTTGATGATTTTAGAAATAAAGATCGTGACTTATTGAAATTAGCTCAACTTATTCAGGGTAGTAATTTTATTGTTTCATTAGTAGAAAGTTATTCTTCATCTAATCCAGTTCAATTTATTATTGAACCAAGTGAGAAATTAAAAGGGGAGATAAAAATTGAAAAAGAAGTTTATTATTATGAGAATGACTTAGTTAAACATAATTTTTATTTTACTATGCCGCGCGATTACTGGAAGGGAGTTTATGGGTATCAACAACCATTTATTGTTGGGAATAATCAACTTGCTTATATTTCTAAAAATAAAAATACTATTAGTATATATCAAATGGGAAAAGATCTAGCGCAAATTATTTCCAGAGTAAAGGAATATATAGAATATGACTATGGCGGTGACTCTGCTTCTAGCTATTATTCGGGAAATAAAAAGCCTAAAATAAAAAAACAGGAATTTAATACAAAATTAACTGGTGAAGAAATTTGGAAATTAGATGAAATAATGCGTGATGCACAAATTTATTTAGATTTGACAAATCCTTTACCAGTTTTATTGGGGATTAATCGTTCTGATACTGCGAAATGTGCTTTTGTAATTGATTACAATGCATCAGAAAATAATTTGCAAATATCTGCGATAGTTGATTATAATTTACTTAGGCAAGATGTTAGTAAAAATATTTTTTATAGCACTGCGGGTGGAAAGAAACATTTAGCCATAAGACAAGAATTTAATAGATATGAAAATTATTCAACAGACAGTGGAGAAACACATAGAATATTGTTTTTTAACAATATATTAAACATTGTTAAAATTAATATAAAAAAAGAAAAAGAGGTATATAGAAAAGTTTTTGATGCATCTTTTGAATTAGGTTTTTCTAAAAATCTTTCTTTTAATTATAAAACAAAACAGAAAATTTTTTCTTTTATTAAAAATAATTGGTCAAATTTAGTGGAATTTGCGAAAAAAAATAATTTTGAAATTTATTTTAAACATGACATTATTTCTTTCGAGCAAGCAAGCATACGCGCGTCTTTTTCGATACAAAGTAATCCGGATAATGATTGGCTTTATTTTGATATAAATTGTTATTGTGGAGAAAATAAATTACTTTTATCTGATATTATTAATTTTGTTCAAAGTGGTGATAGTTTTTTACATCGCGCCGATGGAAGCATGCTTGAAGTTCAAAATCGCGCGGAGCTGGAAAGATTAGTGGCGATGCTTCGTAGTTTCCAAAAGCGTGAAGATGGTTTTGAAGGAAAACTTTGCCAGGCGAGCGAGCTTAAATATATTGTAACTTCTTCCAAACATTATCAATCGCAACAAAATAAAAGTTTTCAGGAATTTATGAAAAAAATGGAGACAGGGAAACCAGTTAAATCTATTTTAATTCCATCTAATTTTAAAAAAATTTTGCGACCCTATCAACAGGAAGGAATTTATTGGATGTACTTTTTGCGAAGTTATCGTTTTGCTGGAATTTTAGCTGATGATATGGGGCTTGGTAAAACATTTCAAGCAATTGTTTTATTGTCTATGACTCAAGAAGAAAATGGTGGGCAAAATTCGACCTTTGTTTCCAAAAGGTCAGACCTTGGGGAAAAAGCCGCACGAAATCCATCAATTGTAGTTTGTCCAAAATCTCTTTTACAAAATTGGCAAAATGAAGTAATAAAATTTGCGCCAAAATTAAAAACTTTAATTTATGAAGGAAGTTCAAAAGAGCGGAATTTGCTAGTGAAGCAATTCAAGGAAAATGATTTAATTATTGTTAGTTATCCAACCTTACGCTCGGACGATTTAATTTTTAGTAATTCAGATATTAAATTTAATTATGCAATTTTAGATGAAGCACAATTTATAAAAAATCACGCTACAAAAAATGCGCAAATTGTAAAAAAAATTAATGCAAATTATCGTTTGGCTTTGACTGGTACTCCTTTGGAAAATAATGTTTCTGAAATATGGTCAATTTTTGATTTTTTAATGCCTGGATTTTTGGGCCGCTATGAAGATTTTTCTAAAAATTTTCATAAACCGATTATGGATTATGGCGATATGAAAGCTTTAGAACATTTGAGCGCTAAAATTCGTCCATTTATGTTGCGTCGCACTAAACAGGAAGTTTTAAAAGAATTACCAGAGAAAATTGAACAGGAATTAATTTGCGAATTAGGCACTGCGCAAAATATTTTATATCAACAAATTTTAAAACAGGTTCGCGCCGAAGTTTTTTCAGCGGTTGACACAAAGGGTTTTAAAAATTCGCAAATTCATATTTTAGCTGGCTTAATGAAATTGCGGCAGGCTTGCAATCACCCTCGTTTATTATTGGCAAAAGATTCTAATAAAAAAAATGATAAAAATAAGCTTCAAAGGTCAGACCTTAAGAATTCAAACACGCTTAACGTAACAAAAAGGTCTGACCTTGGAAACCAAGATAAAGAATTAATTCCATCTGAGTCCGCTAAAATGGACTTAGCTTTTGAACTTATAGAAGAGGCGATAGAAGGGAAGCATAAAATTTTAATTTTTAGTCAATTTACTTCAATGCTTGATATTGTTGCTGAGGAGTTAGAGAAAAAAAAGATTACCTATTTATATTTATCAGGTAAGACAAAAAATCGCGCGGAGTTAGTAGATCAATTTAATAATGATACCAGTAACATCCCGATATTTTTAATTAGTTTAAAAGCCGGTGGTACTGGTTTAAATCTTACGGGGGCTGATACTGTTATTATTTTTGATCCTTGGTGGAACCCAAGCGTAGAAAACCAAGCAGCTGATCGAGCGCATAGAATTGGACAAACTAAAACCGGTAATGTTTATCGCCTTATGACTAAAGGAACAATCGAAGAAAAAATTAATT
>JBBUBU010000089.1:0-1460 GCA_038058115.1 Patescibacteria group bacterium
GGTCTATTTGTTGCTGCTATGACAATAACTTTATCGGTTGGTTCAAAACCATCCAACTCGACTAAAATTTGATTTAGAGTTTGTTCGCGTTCGTCATTGCCTCCACCAAAACCGCCACCTCTAATTCTTCCAATTGCATCTAATTCATCCACAAAAATAATTGAGGGCGCGACTTTTTTAGCTATTTGGAAAAGATCACGCACGCGTGATGCCCCAACTCCAACAAACATTTCCACAAATTCTGAACCAGAAAGATAATGAAATGGAACTTCCGCTTCACCTGCGACAGCCCGAGCTAGAAGAGTTTTTCCAGTTCCGGGCGCACCAGCTAAAATAACCCCTTTAGGAATTTTAGCCCCAATGTCTAAAAATTTTTTAGGATTTTTTAAAAAATCTACAATCTCTTTTAATTCTTCTTTAGCTTCTTTACAGCCCGCGATATCTTTAAAAGTTACTTTATTATTTTTATCATCTGGGTCGGTAACTCGAGCTTTACTTTTACCAAAAGAAAAAGCTTGCATACCAGCTCCTTTAACTTGGCCTGATAAATACCAAATGAAAAATATAAAAAGTAAAACTGGTAGAAAAAATGGCAATAAATTTATAAACCAATAAGCAAAACCACTTTCATTTTTTATTTCTATTTCGGTTTGAATTAAAATTTCTGGTTTTACACCATAATTAACTAAAGTTTCTGAAAGGGAAGAACCAGCTTCTTTTTTAGATTTTTTTATTTCGTCATTTTTATAAGTAACAGTAAGTTTTTCGCCTTCAACTAAAATTTTTTTAATTTCTCCAGCCGAAACATTTTTAGCTAAATTAGAAATTGAAACTTCTGGCAGTTTTTTTAAATTATTAGATAATAATAAATAAAATCCAATTATTACCATAAAACTAAAAACAACCCCAGAAATACTTCCAGCTAAAGTACTTTCTTGTTTCTTGTTTTTTTTCTCTTTACCGTCCTTCTTTTTTTCTGAAAATTTAAAATTCATATTAAACATATTAACATAAAAAATAAAAATAACAAAAAAATACAGAGGTCAGACCTTAAAGAAGCCCCAAGGGTCTGACCTCTGCATTTTTTTTAAGTAAAACGTAAAATCGTAATTCACTATTAAATATGCTAAAATATACATATGAGCAATTACGCAGAAAATAAAAAAATATATTTTGATTATGAAATTTGTAGAAACAGTATCATTAAGCTTTTTGTTCATGTTGGAATTTTACTGATATTTTTTAGTTCTCATCAAGTAGTTCAAGCAGAGACTGAAACAATAAATAATTTTAACGTTAATATAGCCATTCAAAAAGATGGCGCAGTTTTTGTCACTGAAAATATTATTTACAATTTCGGATCAAATGAAAAGCATGGAATTTTTAGAGATATACCTTTAACGGCTGTAAATGGGCCAAAGTTAAACATAAAAGTTTCTAGCGTAAGTAATGAGGTTGGA
>JBBUBU010000090.1:0-5606 GCA_038058115.1 Patescibacteria group bacterium
TCAGATTTTCGGATAAGTCGGACTTCCGGGAGTACCGGATAAGTCAGACTTCCCAAAAACCTGACTTGCATACAACAGAAACTTTTTCAATGGTTCTTCCCCCGCCCAATGTAACTGGAATGTTGCATTTAGGGCATGCTTATGAGGATGCTTTACAAGATACAATTATTAGATATAAAAGGATGCTGGGCAAGAAAGCTCTTTGGATTCCGGGAACCGATTCTGCGGCAATAGCAACTCAAGCTAAAGTAGAAAAAGATATTCAAAAAGAAGAAAATAAAAGTCGTCATGATTTAGGACGCGAAGAATTAGTAAAACGGGTTAGTATTTTTGCTCAAAAAAGTGAAAGTACTATTTTAAATCAAGTACGCCGGATGGGAAGCTCTCTAGATTGGAGTCGTTATGCTTATACTTTAGATGAAAAACGCAAAATGGCAGTTTCAACTGCTTTCGCAAAAATGTATGAAGCGGGATTAATTTATCGCGGCAATAGAATTGTAAATTGGGACCCAAAAGGACAAACCACTATTTCGGATGATGAAATCATTTATGAAGAACGCGAAGCAAAACTTTATACTTTTAAATATTCTGCTGACTTCCCTATTTCAATTTCAACTACTCGACCGGAAACAAAAGTTGGAGATACGGCCGTAGCGGTACACCCAGAAGATTTAAGATATCAAAAATATATCGGACAAGAATTTGATTTAATTTTTTGCGAAATACCAATTCATATAAAAATTATTGCTGATCAAGCAGTAGAAAAAGAATTTGGAACTGGTGCTTTAGGTGTTACCCCCGCTCACAGCCAAATAGACTGGGAAATTGCTGATCGACATAATTTACATCGACCTCAAGTAATTAATGAATATGCTAAAATGACCGTATTAGGAATTTTGAAAGATAAAAAAATAACTGAAGCGCGAGAAACTGTAGTTGCTTGGCTTAAGGAACAAAATTTATTAGAAAAAGAAGAAAATATTAAACAAAATATTTCTACTTCCGAAAGAACTGGAGCAATTATTGAACCTCTACCAAAATTGCAATGGTGGATTGATGTTAATAAAAAATTTGAAATTCCCTATTCAGAAATACCTGGAATAAAAAGTGGTGATCAAGTTTCTTTAAAAGAAATAATGCGCGAGAGTGTAAGTAGTGGTGCCGTAAAAATTAATCAAGAAAGATTTCAAAAAATTTATTTTCATTGGATTGAAAATTTACGAGATTGGTGTATTTCACGCCAAATTTGGTTTGGACATCGTATTCCAGTTTGGTATCACGAAAATAAATGTGTACCAGTATTAGGACGCGAGAAAGAAATTAGTAAATGCCAAGAAATTATTATTGGAGAAATTAATGCGGGGACCGACCTCGGGCTCCCAGAGGTCGGTCCCCGCCCCCCAGAATTTAATTGCGAATTCTGTGCTGCAAAATTTATTCAAGATCCAGATACGCTTGATACTTGGTTTTCGTCTGGGCTCTGGACTTTTTCTACTCTAGGTTGGCCAGAAAAAACTGAGGATCTAAAAAAGTTTTATCCGACTTCACTCATTTGCCCTGGATATGAAATTTTACAACTTTGGATTTCTAGAATGATTTTAATGAGCGGCTTTCACCTTGGACAAGTTCCTTTTAAAGAAGTAATGATTCACGGAATAGTTCGTGATAAAAATGGCAAAAAGTTTAGTAAATCACTTGGTAATGGAATTGATCCAATAGAAATAATAGAAAAATATGGCGCAGATGCTTTGCGAATTGGACTTATTATCGGAACCGCTTTTGGTAATGACGTAAAATTTGATGAAAATAAAATTAAGGGTTACAAACATTTCGCAAATAAATTATGGAATGTAAGCCGTTTTGTTTTAGAAAATGCTAACTTGGAGGTTGAACCTCCAAGTGGAATCCAGCCTGCATATACACTATGCAGGTCGGACCTGCATAGTACTAAACATATTCAAGAATTTGATAATTTAACGAAAGACATAACTTCAGATATGGAAAATTATAATCTCCACTTAGCGGCAGAAAAAATTTATCATTATATCTGGCATACTTTCGCCGATGAAATTTTGGAAGAAAGTAAAGAGATCTTTAAAAAAGACCCCGAGAGTGCTGAGGCTATTGAAAGAAAAAAAGTTTTATTTTATATTTTAGAAAATTCTCTAAAAATTTTACATCCATTTATGCCATTCATTACTGAAGAAATTTGGTGTATAATAAATAAAAATGTTAATATTAAAGAAAATCTTTTAATAATTCAAAAATGGCCTTATGGAAAATATAGTTAATAAACTTAATAGTGATCCAAAAATTGTAGTTTTAGCATTTTTGTTGGGAATTATTCCTTCTTTTATTTGGCTTTGGTTTTGGTTAAAAGAAGATAAAAAAAATCCTGAACCAAAAGGAGTGCTAACTTCGGTTTTTATTTTAGGAATGATTACAGTACCTGTCGTAATTTTAATTCAACAATTTATTAAAGAAAATATAGACGTAATTTTAGCTCAACAATTTATTAAAGCAATAAATATAAATACTACTGAATTACGAGTTATTCTTTTCGCGGGCGCCGAAGAATTAATTAAATATTTAGCAGTAATAATAATACTTTTCCACACAACTTATGTTGACGAACCAATTGATTGGCCAATTTATCTTATAACTGCAGCTTTAGGTTTTGCTGCTTTAGAAAATATTTTATATATGATACAACCACTTGGTTTAGGTCAAACAATAGAACTTTTAGGTGGAAATTTAAGATTTTTTGGCGCAACATTATTACATGCAGTGGCCAGTGGAATTTTTGGTATTATTTTAGGATTTTCTTTTTATCGAGGAGTTTTCAGAAAAGAATTATATTTTTTTATTGGCTTAATTTTTGCAACCGCCTTGCATAGTATTTTTAATTTGTTTATAATTAATAATTATAATAATAAAAATATTTTAGGTGTATATGTTTTTTTGTGGATTGTTGCTATAATAGTAATGTTACTTTTTGAGAAGTTGAAAAGAATTAGTAATTAGCGAAAATTATAATAATATAAATAATAAACAAAGTTTGATATTTCTATTTTTTTAACTCCGAGGGTTCCTGTTCTGTACTCAGAATAGGCGTAGGAGGAAAAAAATGGAATATCAAACTTTGTGATAAAAATATGAGTAAAAAAATAGGTTTTTTCCAAAGATTAACTGGGGGCGTTGATGTTAACCCAGAAGAAGGCGAAAAGGAATTAAAAAAAACACAAAATAATAATTGGATAGAGGAAGAAAATGACGAAGCTGAACTAGCAATTGATGTTTATCAAACACCAAGTCATATTATTTTGCAAACCATGGTTGCTGGAGTAAAACCTGAAAATTTAGAAATTTCTATTACTCGCACTATGTTTAGTATTAAAGGTGAGCGTGGGGATACTAGAATTATTTGTGGAGATGATTATTTTGCGCAAGAATTATATTGGGGAAAATTCTCTCGAAGTGTTCTTTTGCCTCAGGAGGTAGAACCAGAAGAAACTGAAGCAACTGAAAAACATGGTTTACTGACCGTAAAATTAAGAAAAATAGACAAAGAGAAAAAAAGCTCCGTAAAAGTAAAATCACTTTAAAAAATACATTTCTTCTTTAAAAACTTAATTCCCAAAAAAGCTAAAACTAAAGAAGAAAAACCTAATGCCATAACTGCAACAATCGTCATAGTTACACTATGGACAACTGCGGCACCAGTTGCTACCACTAACATTGTTGGGAAAAAAGCAACTGCAATACTTGTTAAACTAAATTGTAAAAAAGAAATTTTAGTCAATCCTGCGACATAGCTAATTACATCGTGCATACCCATAAAAATAATCCTAGTGCAAATAAAACCCTTTACCGTAGTTATGTGATTTAAAATTTCATCAATATATTGCATACCATAATCTGATAAAAAAAATTTAGTAATTTTTCTACCAAAAATTTTACTAATTCCAAAAGCACTAAAATCACCCAACATATCACCCAAAAATACATAAAAAAAGCCCGGCCAAAAACCAAATAAAGGCGCGGCAATAATATAAAGAAATCCTCCACCCAAAGGCGCAAAAATAATTGTTGAGGCTTTTGCTAAAATTAAAATAATTGGACCCCAAATACCTGTCTGTTTTATTACATCCTGAATATTTTCTAAACCAATTTTTTTTACAACAAAAAACATAATCAATACGATAATTCCAACTGAAAATAAACCACCAATAAATTCTTTTTTATTTGTATTAAAAATTTTTTTATGTAATTTTTCGCTATGTAATTTTTCTTCTTGAATTTCTAACATATGTGTAAAGCAGTATATCATTTTTTTAAACATTAAAATACTTTGAATTACGAAACCCAAATAAAATCATAATTCTTTTTTTATAAAGGTTGATATTTTTATTTTTTAACTCCGAGGGTTCCTGTTTTACGCTTTGAAATACTTAAATAGGCGTAGGAGGAAAAAATTAGAATATCAACTTTTATAAATTATGATTTTATTTGGATTTCGTAATTCACGATTAAAAACATTAAAATATGCTAAAATACAAAGATGGAACTAAAAATTGTAAATATAATTCCTTTACAACAAGGACCAATTGGAGAAAATTTAACCTATTTTACAAATAAAAATGTTGTAAATGGTGATATTGTTAGTATATTACTAAAAAATAAAAAAATTTTAGGTTCAGTGTTTTCTATCCAAGACGTAAGTCTAGTAAAAGAAGAAATTAAAAATAAAAATTTTGTTTTAAAAAAAATTTTAGAAATAAAAAAAACTTTTTTTAGAAAAGAATTCTTAGAATCTATTTTTGAAATTAGTAATTATTTTGGAAATAAAAAAAATAATGGAAGTATATTAATTCCAAAAATTTTTTTAGATAATTATGATTTTTTTGCGAATATATTTTTGACTTCAGAAAGTTACTTTTCGGGAAGTCCAGTTTTCGGGAAGTCTGACTTATCCAGTACCCTGGAAAGTCTGACTTATCCGAAAACAAAGATACACAAGCCTGACTTGCGTACTCCTAAACTACTCCAAATGCCTCTAGAAAATCGTATTGAATTTTACAAAAAAATTATAAAAGAATCTTTTTACAACAAACAGTCAATTTTTATTGTTCTACCAACCCAAAAAGATATTGAAAATATCTTTTCTTTATTATCCCCATCTTTATGTTGCCTACAAAAATCCGATATCGCAACTAAATCGGATCTTGGTGGAGATATTTTTTACCTACATTCAAAATTAAGTAAAAAAATAATAATTAAAAAATTAGAAAAAATAATAACTTCTACTTATCCGGTTTTAATATTGGGAACAGCAAATTTTTTAGCAATTCCTCGTTTAGATCTTGGGTTAGTAATTTTAGAAAATGAAAATTCTGATATTTATAAAAATATTCAAAAACCCTATTTTGATTTACGAAATTTTGTAGAATTATTTGCATTAAAAATCGGGGCTAAATTAATTTTGGGTGATAGTTTACTTAGTTTAAAAACTTTGGCAGAAAATCTTACACAGAAATCACAAAAATTATTAAAAAAATCTTTTGATATTAATTTTGATGGAGAAATTAATATCATCACCCCCGAGG
>JBBUBU010000091.1:0-2402 GCA_038058115.1 Patescibacteria group bacterium
TGCACACGTTGACCACGGAAAGACAACTTTAACTGATGCTTTAATGAAGCAAAATGGTAATTTGCTGGATGAAGGAGTTTCAATGGATTCTAATGCTATAGAAAAAGAGCGAGGTATTACTATTTACTCAAAAAATACTTCAATCTATTACAAAGATACTAAAATAAATATCGTTGACACACCAGGCCACGCTGATTTTGGCTCGGAAGTTGAACGCGTTTTGCGTGCAATTGATTCAGTCCTTTTATTGGTAGATGCCGCGGAAGGGCCAATGCCTCAAACCAGATTTGTTTTAAAAAAATCTTTAGAGTTAGGATTAAAACCAATTGTTGTTATTAATAAAATTGATAAACCCGCAGCCAATATTGCTAAAACTCACGATGAAGTTTTAGAATTATTTTTTGCATTGGACGCGAATGAAGAACAAGTAAATTTTGAAACAATTTATGCAATTGGACGCCAGGGAGTTGCTTTTAGAAGTTTGGATGGTGTGGATGTACAAAACCCAAAAGGTGATTTGTCGCCACTTTTAGATTTAATACTTGAAACAGTTTCTTTGGCTTCAGTTAATTTAGATAAAAAAATGTCTGCGCAAGTTTTTAATTTGGCTTACGATAACTTTTTGGGTAGAATGGCAATTGCTCGAATTTATTCTGGAAAAATAACTTCAGGTAGTACTATTTTTATTAAAGGCAATAATGCAATTCGAACTGGAAAAATAACAAAACTTTTTTCTTTTGAGGGAACTAATCGAAAAGAAATTTCTTCTGCAGGTTCTGGCGACATTGTTCTTTTGGCTGGTATTCCAGATATTTTTATTGGTGAGACATTATGTGAGGATGAGAGCGTTGATCCAATGCCACACATTTCAATTGACGAACCAACTCTTTCTTTAAATTTTTTAGTGAATGATTCTCCATTTGCTGGTAAAGAAGGAAAGTTTGTAACCTCTAGACAAATAAAAGAGAGGCTAGAAAAAGAATTAGAAATTAACGTTGGTCTTAAAGTAGATTTTTCTCCAGAAGTGTCTTCAGATACAAAAAATCCTGGACCAGCTTTTTTTAAGATTTACGGACGAGGGGAGTTGCATTTGGCAATTCTTCTAGAAAATATGCGTCGTGAAGGTTTTGAGATGCAAGTTTCTCAACCAGAGGTAATTATTCACAATGACAATGGTAAAAAAACTGAGCCTTACGAAGAATTGACTATCGATGTGCCAATGGATTTGTCTGGTAAGGTTATTGAAAAAATTGGACAGAGAAGAGGTATCATGAAAGATATGAGTGAAAAAAATAATATCAATAGAATTATTTTTGAAATTCCAACACGCGGTCTTTTGGGCTATAGAGGTGAATTTGTGGTTGACACTAAAGGGGAAGGAATAATGTGTTCACAAGTTATTGGCTTTAAAGATTATGCCGGAGAAATTGTTAGAAAAACCTATGGATCAATGGTTTCTATGGCTCCCGGTAAGGCAGTTGCTTTCTCGCTTGCAAATTTACAAGAACGTGGTACTATGTTTATAGAGCACGGAACAGAGGTTTATGAGGGTATGGTTATAGGCAATGTTTTAAAGGGCCAGGACTTATTGGTTAATCCAACTAAGGGTAAACAACTTACCAATATGCGTGCTTCTGGTACAGATGAAGCGATAGTGCTAAAACCAGCATTTATTCTAAGTATTGAAAGGGGTCTTGAAATTATGAGTAAAAATGAGTATCTAGAAATTACTCCTAAGTCAATTCGCTTGCGCAAAAATAAAGAAAGTGTGGTATAATATTATGGTCGTATGTTATAATAAAAACCTAATAGTAAAAAATATGTTAAACAAAAATATATCTTTTCAGCCAAAAAAAGTTGCGAAAAAAATTATTTCGCATTTGCATGAGCGCGCGCAAGACATTATTATGAATCGCTTTGGTTTAAATGCCGACGCAGAAAGAAAAACCTTAGAAGAGATTGGTAAAAAATATGATATTACACGCGAGAGGGTTCGTCAGATTGAAAGTGCATCTTTAAAATTAATTAAAAAATCAAAACTTTATACAGAAGAAAGAGAAGTTTTTGAGGAACTTAAAAAATTGATACATTCTCTAGGCTCAATTGTTTCTGAGAGTGATTTATTGGCACATATTTCAAAAGATAAAGTAACTCAAAATTATATCCATTTCTTTTTGGTTTTGGATGATTATTTTAAAAAACATTATGACGATGAGCACTTTGAAGCTCGCTGGAGTATAGATGATAAAATGGCAGATCAGATTCATGATGGTTTAAAAAAACTTTATAGTGGCTTAAAAGATGATGAGGTTTTACCAGAATCAGAATTAATTAAAAAATTTTTTGATAAAATGAAAGATGTTTCTGATCAATATCGCAATGAAGAAATAGCTAGAAGATGG
>JBBUBU010000092.1:0-3531 GCA_038058115.1 Patescibacteria group bacterium
TGATGCAGATTTTACTCGGGTAAAAGAAAAACTCGATGCATTGCTCGAGCTTTCCGTAAATCGTCACCCAGCCGAAGCTGGGATCGAAGGGAATAATCCCAAAAGTAATTTAAGTATAAAGGAATGAGTAAAATAAGTCAAGCAAAATAAAAATATTTCTGATTTTGATCGAGAAGTTAAAAAACTTTTGAAAAAGTCAACTATAACAAATAATTCATGACAACAAATATCAAAATAATAAAAATTTCTTTTTTTTCAATATTTTTTATATTTATTATTATTTATGTAATTTTTAGTTCAAAAAGTTTAATTTTTGGAATAAAAATAAAGTCCCAGCTTAGTACCCCAGAAAATATAAATATTAAAGATGGTGAAAAAATTACCAATAATCCACTTAAAATAACTGGTAATGCTAAAAATGCTAAAAACTTAACTTTAAATGGCCGAGAAATAAATATTGACCCAAAGGGAAATTTTAATGAAAGTGTTTCTCTGCTTGAGGGTTATAATGTAATAAATTTAACGGCAAAAGACAAATTCGGCAACACCAATATTAAAAATTATAAATTAATGAAGAATTAAAGGAAAAAAATATTAGCTTTTATTTAAAAAATAACTTATAATATGGTAGGTTTTAAATTGAAGGAATCTTATGAGAAATAAGAAGCAAAAAATTTATAATCTTACAGTTATTTTTGAACCAGCAGAAGAAGGTGGGTATATTGTTTCTGTTCCAGCTCTTCCTGGATGTGTAACCCAAGGAGAAACTTTCGAGGAAGCTGAACTTATGGCAAAAGATGCAATTGAGGGATATGTAAAAGCAATGAGGGATTTAAAAGAAAGAATAAATTATTACTTAGGTGCCAAGCACTTAAGTACAAAACTTTTATAAATATTATGAAAAAATTAAAAGAAAAAAAGGAAGATAAGACTGTTGGGAATTCGACGCTGGATGAAACGCTAAAAGCGATTCAAACTAAATTTGGCGAAGGGTCAATTATGAAAATGGGCGATACGCCCAAATCAAATATAAGAGCAATTTCAACTGGCTCTCTTGGTTTAGATGATGCTTTAGGAATTGGAGGAATTCCCCGCGGAAGAATTATTGAAATTTTTGGACCAGAATCTTCTGGTAAAACTACTCTCTCTTTGCACATTGTGGCTGAAGCCCAAAAAACGGGCGGTATTTGTGCTTACATTGATGCCGAGCATGCAATGGACCCAGAATATACTAAAAAACTTGGAGTAAATATAAATGAATTATTAATTTCACAACCAGACACAGGTGAACAAGCTTTAGATATTGTGGAAAGTTTGGTACGAACTGGGAAAATTGATGTAATTGTAATTGACTCAGTTGCGGCATTAACTCCAAAAGATGAAATTGAAGGAGATATGGGTGCTTATCATGTAGGTAAACAAGCTAGATTAATGTCTCAAGCTTTAAGAAAACTTACAGCAATTGTTGCTAGGTCAAAAACTTCGGTAATTTTTATAAATCAAATTCGTATGCAAATTGGAGTAATGTTTGGTAATCCCGAAACTACTCCCGGCGGCAAAGCTTTAAAATTTTACACTTCAGTTCGTCTTGATATTAGAAAAATTGCACAAATAAAAAAGGGAGAAGAAGTTGTTGGTTCACGGACTCGAGTAAAAGTTGTTAAAAATAAAGTCGCAGCTCCATTCAAACAAACTGAATTTGATATTATTTATGGAGAAGGAATTTCTCGAGAAGGAGAAATGATTGCTTTGGGTGAAAAATTTAAAATTTTAGAAAAAAGTGGAAATTCGTATTCATATATTCCAGAAGGTGACAAAAAAAATGAAATTAAACTAGGCCGCGGCTACGACGCAACCCGAACTTTCTTAAAAACAAACCCTGAAATTTCCGAAAATATCTTAACAGAAATTAGAAAAAAACTTACAAATGAAAATTAATTTCTTGACTTTAATTATTCATTAGTATATACTTTTGAATATATGGATACAATTAAAAATACTACAATTTTAATAAAAACTAAAAAAGATTTAAAACTAAAGGCACAAAAATTAGCAAAGGAGCTTGGTTTCTCTTTGGCTAATATAATCAATGCATCTTTGCGTCAATTCACAATAAACCAAGGAATCACCATATCTAAAATACCGACCGAAAGTTTGGATGCCTATCTAAATAAAGAAGAAATTCTTTCTGCTTATCAAGCATCACTTAAAGAATTTTAAAATCAAGATGATTCTTTTAAAAACAAAAAATTACAAAAAGAATAGTCTTTGTTTACCTAAAAAAGAGAGAATATTTCTTTGTGAACAAGAACAACTTTTGTTAGAAAATATATTTCACCCCAAACTTCACACCAAAAAACTGAAAGGATTTCCAGATGATCATGTGTATTCTTTTAGACTTACTCGAGCTTATAGAGGAATTTTTAGACTATCGGGTGATAATATTATTTTATTTGCCATTGGTCATCGTAAATCTATTTATGAATCGTTTTAGTTAAAATCAAGATTAGATCTTGATTTTATTTTTGTATGCTATAAATCTGCTATAGCAAGAACTTAGCATACAGCTGGAAATTTAAACATCAAGACTAAGTCTTGATGTTTAATCCTGTGTGATTTTTATTTTTGCGCCGATTGAGTTGAATCTTTCTACGATATTTTCATAACCACGATTAATCATATATACATTTCTAAGGATTGATTTTCCGGGCGCGGCAATCATTGCAAGCATTATTACTACTGAAGGACGCAAAGCTGGTGGACAAATAACTTGAGTTGGTGTGAATTTGGTGGGACCTTTAATAAAAACACGATGAGGATCTGTTAAAGAAACATTGGCATTTAATTTATTTAATTCGGTTAAATAAATTGCGCGATTTTCAAAAACCCAATCATGAATTAAAGTCTCCCCTTTCGCGCAAGCTGCAATAATTCCAAAAAATGGAAGGTTGTCTATATTAATTCCCGGATAAGGTTTTGCTTCTATTTTATCTTCTAAAGCTTTCAAAACGGAAGGAAATACTAAAATATCAACTAAATTTGTTTTTTCATTTTTTGATTTATAACTTTTCAAAATTTTATATTTCAAGCCCATTTTTTTTAATTTATAAAGTTCTAATTCTAAAAAATCTATCGGGCATTTTTTAATTTCTAACTTTGAATTAGTTACAATTGCTGCGGTTAACCACATCATTGATTCAATCGGATCTTCGCTGTTTGTATATTCAATATTTTTTACATATAGTGGCGTTAGGTTTGGACTTTTCCTAAGGTCAGACCTTTTTGAATTCTTAAGGTCTAACCTTGGAAAAGAATGAACAACTAAAGTACTTGTGCCAATCCCATCAATTTTTACTCCAAGCTTTTCTAGAAAGAAACACATTTCTTGAACCATATAATTAGAGCTGGCATATTTTATAATAGTTTTTCCGGGAATTAAAGCGCTCGCGATTAAAATATTTTCACAGGCAGTATCACTAGATTCATTCATTATGATGGTTCTATTATTTTTTAATTTTTTATAATTAAATT
>JBBUBU010000093.1:0-1996 GCA_038058115.1 Patescibacteria group bacterium
AGGACATCGCCTTTTCAAGGCGGTAATCAGAGTTCGATTCTCTGTAGGGTCACAATGAAAAACTTATTAATCGTTGAGTCGCCATCAAAAGCAAAAACCATTGAAAAATATTTGGAGGGATCTTTTACTGTGCGAGCTTCGGTGGGGCATATTCGTGATTTACCAAAATCAAATAAAAAAGCAATTGATATTGAAAATGGTTTCATTCCTTATTATGAAATTTCAGCCGGTAAGGAAAAAATTGTTTACGAACTTCAGAGCTTAGCAGAAAAAACTTCTAATATACTTTTAGCAACTGACCCCGACCGTGAAGGGGAGGCGATCGCTTGGCATATTGAAGAATTATTAAAACAAGATAAAAAAATTACAGCTCCAATTAAAAGAGTAACTTTTTATGAAATAACAAAAGAAGCTGTTTTAGAAGCAATTAAAAATCCTAGAGAAATAGATACCAATTTGCGTAAAGCACAAGAAGCGCGACGAGTTTTGGATCGATTAGTTGGTTATGATCTTTCTGGAATAATTTGGAAAAAAGTACGCTATGGACTTTCAGCGGGAAGAGTTCAGTCGCCAGCCCTGAGAATTATTATGGAAAAAGAAAGAGAAATACGCGCATTTAAATCAGAACAATTTTGGCACATTGTTGGACTTTTTGAAAATAAGGGTAGTAAGATTTTATTAACTTGTAGCGAAGAGCCTCGAGATGAGAATATAGTAAAAAAAATAATTGATCTTGGAGAAAATAATACTTGGTTTGTGAAAGACATAAAAGAATCTGAACAAAAACGTTCCCCACGTGCGCCTTTTACTACTTCCACCTTACAGCAAACAGCGAGTTCTCGTTTAGGGTATTCGCCTTCCAATACTATGCGCATCGCCCAAAAACTCTACGAAATGGGGCACATTACTTATATGCGAACCGATAGTACAAATCTGTCAGTTACAGCTCAAAATCAAATTTTAAATTTAATAGAAAAAAAATATGGTAAAGAATATGCTCAAGCTAGAATTTATAAAACAAAATCAAAGAATGCTCAGGAGGCGCACGAAGCAATTCGCCCAACTCATGTAGAAAATTTAGAAGCAGGTACTGACGAACAAGTGAGACTTTACAGACTAATTTGGGAAAGAACTGTTGCTTCTCAAATGACTGATGCAAAATTATTAAAAACAAAAATTTCTGCAAACTTGGTGGGTGAGGTAGTTCTGGGAGGGAAGTCAGACTTACCGCCTACTGGCGTAAGTCTGACTTATCCTCCCAGAACTACCATTACTGAATTCCCAGATTTCACCACCACCGGATCTCGTTTGCTTTTTGCTGGTTGGCTTGCAGCTGATAAAGATGCAAGGGGGGATGATGTTGAATTACCAAAAATAAATAAGGATGATAAATTAAATTTATTAAAATTAGCTAGTGAAGAAAAATTTACTCAGCCACCAAATAGATATAGCGAAGCAGGGCTAATTAAAGAATTAGAAGCACGAGGAATTGGACGACCTTCTACTTATGCTTCAATTATGAGGACATTAGAAGAAAGAGAGTATGTTAAAAAAGAAAATAAAACTTTATTTCCGACCGAAACAGGGGAAGTGGTTTCAGATTTTTTAGAAAAACATTTTGCTCAATATATTTCTGATAATTTTACTGCTGAGATGGAAGACAAATTAGATGCAATTTCGCGCGGAGAAATGAAGTATGAAAAAACTTTAAAAGATTTCTATACCCCTTTTTCAAAAGAAGTAAAAGAAAAAGATAAATTAGAAAAAGCAACTAATTTAGGTGAAGCACCAGAAAATATGAAATGCCCAAAATGTGGAGAAAAAATGATTATTAAACTTTCTCGAGTGGGGAAATTTTATTCTTGTTCAAAATATCCAGATTGTGTTGGTGCTTTAAAACTTGACGGCACTGTCCTTGAGGGGCCAAAAGAAACAGGCGAGCCTTGCCCATTGTGTGGAATGGCCGACTTGGAGGTTGGACCTCCAATTGGAGGTC
>JBBUBU010000094.1:0-1882 GCA_038058115.1 Patescibacteria group bacterium
ACCCCACCCTCTAATCCCTCCCCCAAGGAGAGGGAAGCCATTCAAATTTAAGGATACACCGTATAGCATTTGCTTTTTAAAATGATTGGGTTTATAATATACATATGAATAAATATATTATTTTTTTAATTACAATTTTTGCTATCGGGTTAGGTGTACTTTTTTTAGTTCCAGGGGATAAAATTCAAATTCCCAACTTAAACCCACAAGTATTAGAAGACTATAAAAAATTAGACACACCTAAAATTATTGATAATCAAGCTACGAGCTTAACACCACAAGATCCTAGTTTAACACCACAAGTAGAAAATAAAATTATGCAAGATGAAAACAAAAAAGAAATGTCCCAGCTTAACGCCACAGTCTCAAGGGCTACATTAAATACTAATAAAGGGAAAATTACTATTGAATTCTTTTCTAAAGAAACGCCAAAGACAGTGGCTAATTTTATTAAATTATCACAAGAAAATTTTTACGATGGAATTAAATTTCACCGAGTCATTAAAGGTTTTATGATTCAGGGAGGTGATCCTTTAACAAAGGATGATTCTAAAATGAATTATTGGGGTCAAGGTGGCCCAGGTTATGCTTTTGAGGATGAAATACATTCTAAAAATAAAAATAATAAAGGTACTATTTCTATGGCCAATTCTGGTCCTAATACTAATGGCAGTCAGTTTTTTATTAATGTTAATGATAATAATTTTTTAGATACTAAGCATACTGTTTTTGGAAAAGTAATTAATGGTATGGATGTAGTAGCAAAGATTGAGAATACCCCTACTTCCTCTGACCGCCCGATAGAAGCTGTTACCATTAACAGTATTTCTTTGGAGTAACCCATCAAGATTGGATCTTGATGGTGAAATTTATTATTTTTAAATCTCCCCAATGTTATCCATTATAGATATAACTTGTTCTACGTATTTTGGTATTACTGATGGGGGATTGTAAGATTTTAATATTCCAGCAGTATCTTTTCCGGTGTAATAAAAAGCTGTTTTTGGATTATTGCCCCCTAAATTTTTAGCAATAATTTCAATCGCGTTTTCATTTGATTCAAAACCAAATTTACAAGAGCCCCAACCAAAGGGATTGTATTTAACTGTTTTGCAAGCAAATTTTCCACCAGTTGATTCTCGAATTGCAATTGCTGGCAAAAGGCGCCAATCTAATTTGTTTTTTTGAGCTTCTTGAACCATTTTAAGACCCGTACCCGCCAATGGCATTTTACGAGCTTCAAAATAGGCATCAATTATTTGTGCTTTATTTACGGTGGCGTTAAGCTCGTAGTTAGAATTATCATCAATCACTGTGGCGTTAAGCCCACTAGGAGATACCAATACAGTATTTTCTGTATTTTTTAAAGATATTAATAGATTAGTATTAATATTGGATTGCGATATTGTTAAGCTTGGTAAAATAACAATTGATCCTAAAAACTGTATTATTAATTTTTGTGGCTTTAAGCCTGTGCCCTGTTGCGTTACGTTGGGACTTTGATTTTTTTTCATATTTCGTCGGTTTTGCTCCGACAACATCGTATCTGATATAAAAAATGCCTTTACGGCATCATTATAACAGTGTAGCATTTAACCTAATTAAAGTCAATAGCTTTTTTAAAAATTTCTTAATTTAAGCTTGATTTATAAGGGTATTTTAAGTTTTTTACTGTCTATTTTTTAGAGCGTTTTGGATGGTGTCGTTGTCGGAATATTCAATTTCTATGCCAGTAGAAAGGCCGCGACCCAAAGATGAAATTTTAATATTTAATGATTCAGTTAAGTTTTTTAATTCATTTCTAATATAAAAATCCGTATGATTTCCATGAGGGTTCAAAGAAAAAGCCAAAATAATTTCTTTTAATTTTTGATTGGAATTT
>JBBUBU010000094.1:1892-2179 GCA_038058115.1 Patescibacteria group bacterium
TCAATTCTGACTCTAGATTTAGTATGTTTTTCAACAATTGGAACTAAGCCACCTAAGATAAAATATTTTCCATTATAAATTTTACTTTTTTTAATGCTTTCTAAATCTGAATCTTTTTCTAATACTAAAAGAGTGGTGGGGTCAATATCAGAATTTGCGCAAATTTCGCATTCACCCCGAGATCCAATCTCGGGGTGTAGAAAAAATCTAAAACACTCAGAGCATTGATTTGTTTCTTTTTTTAAATCTTTTACTAAATTTGAAAAATTTTCTGTATAGCCAGAACC
>JBBUBU010000095.1:0-6225 GCA_038058115.1 Patescibacteria group bacterium
AAAAGCATTAAAAAAAGTTTGCGAGAGATAGACTTTTCAATAAAAATATGCTAGATTTAAAAGTCCCAACTTAATGTCACAATAATAATATGAAAATAAAAAAAGGAGACAATGTAATAATAATTGCTGGAAAAGATAAAAACAAGAAAGGTAAAATTTCTAGGGTTTTAATTAAAAGAGATAAAGTTATAGTTGAGAACTTAAATTTAGTTAAAAAACATCAGAAACCTAGAAAGTCCGGCGAAAAGGGAACCATTATAGATAAGGCTATGCCAATTCATGTTTCTAATGTAAAAAAAGTTTAAAATAATGTAAATTCCAGAACTTAAGAAAAATCAAAATAAATAATAGCGGACAAGGTTCGACCTTGGGAATTCAAAAAGGTCGAACCTTGTCCACGTAAAAAATTAATATCATGACAAAATTTTTAACCATAAAAGAAAAAGGGGAACAGCTATTTCAAAAAATGAAAGCTGATCCTAAGGGAAAAAAACATTGCAAAAACCCAATGGCTAGTTTGAAGTTAGTAAAAATTGTTATCTCAATTGGAACAGGTTCATTAATGAAAAAAGATAATAAAAAAAATGATGCGATTTCAGGACGTTTAGCAAAAATTACTGGACAAAAGCCAGCTTTAAAGGGCGCTAAAAAATCAATTGCTTCATTTAAAATTCGTCAAGGTGACCCAGTTGGCTTAATGGTAACTTTGCGCGGGAAAAGAATGATAGCTTTTTTAGAAAAACTTATTAATATTGCTTTACCTAGAACAAAAGATTTTCGTGGAATTGATTCTAAGGTACTTGATGATATGGGTAATCTAACTTTGGGAATTAAAGAGCATACTATTTTTCCAGAAACTGCAGACGAAGACATTAGAGATGTTTTTGGTATGTCTATAACAATTGTTTCAACTGCGCATAACAAAAAAGAAGGCCTGACCTTCTTCGAAGCTCTTGGTGTACCATTTAAGAAGAAATAAAAATATTGATAATGTTTAAAAAAATTTCTTATTTTTGCATTTGTTTTAATGCTCTATTTACTATATCCGCCACCAAATCTTTTCTAGCTATTGCTAGGACTGGTAACGAAGCTAGCACGGATGCATTTGTTGTGGGAAGTAATTCTACTTTACCTTGATTAAAGTCAGAAAGATTTGTTAGGAATTCATCAAGCCAAGAGGGAGTAATAGTTAAAACTTGATCAAAATCAATTTGAACAAAAATTTCTGGATTTAGTTGTGGGCGAATTGCATTAAATGCCTCTTGTCCTGCGGGGCGAGAAATAAGCACATTTCCAAATTTTTTAAGTTGAATAATTTGCATATATTTTTGCATATATAAAAGACTAGAACATTATAACACTATATGTGCCCCTAATGTTCTCTTTTGCCATTTTAATAATAATACTATCTGGTTTTTTAATATCTACGCTAGCCATAGCAATACCAGAACGAAAAAGAAGGCCAATTTCTTTTGACTCAATTACATTTCGCACAACCTTTAATCCATTCCCTCTTTTTTCTGGATTTCTTCCAGAAACAACTTCATTGAATGCAACCGTAAGCGCTTCAGTATCAGTAGCTATTAACGGCCTTACCTGCAGGAGAGTAGCTTTTACTCCACGTCCTCGGTCTGCTAAAACTATAATTTTCTTTTTTGTGTCATATGAATAAAATATTCCGGGAACATCAGGCCAATTGCCTAGATTGTGCGCGAAAGAATTATCTCCAATTTCGCCAACTACAAGAGTTATAAGTGAAGCAAGTTCAGTAGAAATACTTTGGTCATTTTGAAGCTCTGATCCCATTTTTGATAAACGGCTTGTAAATCGGTCTTGGCGTTCACAATATAAATCACTACTGAGGTCTGGGGCTATAGGGCTTATTGCCCACGCTAAACCTATAGCTTTTAAATCAAGAGCAAAATTTTTAATATCTTGCAGTAAATAATACCGTTGCTTTCCAGCGCTTCTCTGGGGTCGTAATTTATCAGATTTTTCCCAATTACGCAAAGTTTCAGCCGAGACACCAAGTATCTTTGCGGCTTCACTTACACGCACTTTTTTATCTATTGTAACCATATTTGTAAGTTTAGTCTATAAACTTACAAAAGTCAATAAATTTTTGTAAGTTTAATCAATAAAGCTATAAAAATTAACTACATAGGTCATACCTATGTAGTTTACAAATACTATGCGACCCTAATACCCTAAATGTTCTTTGGCTTTTTGGGTGGCAATGCGGCCGCGACTGGTGCGTTCTAGGAGGCCTAATTGGATTAAATATGGCTCTATGACCTCTTCTACAGTTGCTTCTTCTTCAGAAATTCCTGCGCTGATAGTTTTTAGGCCAACTGGACCACCTTTAAATTTTTCAATTAAGACTTCTAAAAATTTTCGATCAGAAGAATTTAAACCAATTTCGTCAACTGCGAGCATGTTAAGCGCATTGCGAACAGTTTCTTTATCTAAATCTTTTTTATAAACTTGAGCAAAATCTCGACAACGCTTTAAAAAATAATTTGCTGTGCGGGGAGTAAAGCGACTCCTTGTGGCAATTTCTTTTAAAGCCTCTTCTTCTAATTTTATTTTAAGTAATTTACTAGAGCGTTTAATAATTTCTCCAATTTCTTCATTGGAATAAAATTCCAAACGAAAAACGCCACCCGAAAAACGAGAGCGAAGGGGAGAGGAGAGAAGAGCAATACGGGTTGTTGCCGCGATTAAAGTAAATGGTGGTAAATCTAATTGAATAGTTCGTGCCGAAGGGCCTTTTCCAATTATGATATCTAAAACCCCAGATTCCATTGCTGGATAAAGAATTTCTTCCACCATTTTATTGAGTCTATGGATTTCGTCAATAAATAAAATATCGCCTGAAGACAAATTTGTTAAAATAGAAGCGAGGTCGCCAACTTTTTCAATTGCTGGCCCAGAAGTAATTTTCATTTGCCGTCCAGTTTCTTTTGCGATCAAATGAGCGAAACTAGTTTTGCCTAAACCGGGTGGCCCGTAAAATAAAATATGTTCTGGGATGTGACCACGCTCTTTTGCGGCTTGCAAAAGGATTCTTATATTGTCTTTTGTGTGTTTTTGGCCGATATAATCATCCCAATTACCTGGTCGCAATGTTTGATCTAAAAAAGACTCATCTGCTGCCAAATTTTTGTTGTTGCGGGCTTCTGGCTGGAAGTCTGACTTATCCGTAATCGGGAAGTCCGACTTATTAGACAGAAGTCCCCCTTTTTTATTTTTGCTTGACTTTTTATTCATGTTATGCTATATTGTTATATAGTACTTTTAAATTAAAAATATTTGTTATAATTATAGCATAACTTAGGAATCTAAGTTTTTAGTTACAAAACTTAAGTAAAATAAAATTTTATGGGGGTTGGGCGGGGACTGGCCCATAGAATTTTGATTTTACTTAAGTTTTAGCAAGCAGCTTAGAAATTATTAATCTCGAAGCAATCAACCATTGGTTATATGACTGTCCAAAGGATATTTTGGTTATTTTTATTAATTTACTGAAATTCTCCTTATGGTTTTCGTTACTTTGCGGATTTACTTCGTAAAGGATTGTTTGGAGATTAATGCTTTCTAAAAATACTTAACTAATTTTTTCCATTGATCAATATTTAAATTTTCCGCGCGGGAGTTGAGGGGGATTTTTTCTTTTTGAAATATTTCTGGTAGCGTTAATTGTGGAATTTTTATTAAAAGGTCAGACTTTTGGGACTTCTTTAAGGTCAGACCTTTTAATAAAAATTTTTCTCTTAAATTACCTGAAAGTTTTTTTCTTTTGTGGGCAAAACCAGCGCGAACTATTTGCCAGAATTTTTTTTCAAAAGTGAGCCCCGAGGTCAGACCTTGAAGAAGTTCCAAAGGTCTGACCTCGGGATCCTTAAAAAAATTTCTTGAAATATTTTTTATACTAATAATTGCTGAATTTACTTTTGGTGCTGGAGAAAAAAAACGGGCTGGAACTTTCATAATTATTTTTGGTTCACCATAAGCCTTTACTGAAAGAGAGAGGAGACTTTCTTTTTTATCTAAAATTCTTTTTGCAATTTCATGTTGCACCATTAAGACAATACTTGTTGGTTGATTTTCGGCAGTCAAAAATTTTTGAAAAATCGCGCCAGTAATGTTGTATGGAATGTTTGCAATTATTTTGTATCCTAGTTTGCAATCAAAGTTCGACCTTTCCCCAAGGTCAGACCTTTGGGACTTCTTTAAGGTCAGACCTTTAGGAAAGGTCTCCAGCGAGTCATTTAGGGGTAAGGCACCCAAGTAGTCAAATTTTAAAATATCTTCATTTATCAAAATTAATTTTTTATTTAAAATTTGTTCAGAAAATTTTTCTTTTAAAAAATCAAAAAGTTGATTGTCTTTTTCCACCGCAATTACTGTTTTAGATTTTTCTAAAAGTTTTTCCGTCAAAATTCCTTTTCCCGGACCAATTTCTAAAATGATATCATCGGGAGTAATTTCTCCAGCCTCAATGATTTTTTTTACAACCATTTGTGATTTTAAAAAATTCTGTCCAAGTGATTTTTTTGATTTGTGAAACATGGTTTATTTTAGCATATAATTAGACAAGTCTGACTTATCCGTACTCGGGAAGTCCGACTTGCTTAATTATATTCATAGTTCAATCCAAATTGGGCAGTGGTCGGAGCCAAAATAATTACTTAGAATTCCAGTATTTTTAATTTTTAAAGCAGTGGAGTCAAAACTGGGTAAGTCGGACTTACCGAGTACGGATAAGTCAGACTTGCCTAGTTTTGGCAATAAAATTGAATCGGCAAAAAAATAATCCAAGCGCCAGCCAACATTTCTGTCGCGGGCAAAAGTTTTCATATCCCAATAAGTATATGCTCCTATTTGTTCTGGATAAAAATTTCGAAAAACATCGATAAAATTATTTTTTATAATCTTACTAATCCACGCGCGTTCAATCGGCAAGAACCCTGTATTTTTTTCATTTGATTTTGGGTTAGCTAAATCAATTGCTTCGTGCGCGGTATTAATGTCTCCACAAAAAATAACTTGTTCTTCATTTTTTCTTAATTTCAAAATAAATTTTAAAAAAGCATCATAAAATTCTAATTTATATTCAAGACGATCTGGACCACTGCCACCATTAGGGAAGTAGGCAGTAATTAAAGTTAAGTTTTTATAGATACTTTTTTTGTTTTCATTTTTAAACTTAATTCCAAGTATTCTTCCTTCATCATCAAATTTTTTTATTCCCATTCCGTAAAAAATTTCGTCTGGTTTTTCCTTAGAGTAAATTGCAACTCCGCTATAACCTTTTTTAATTTTAGAAGAAGAAAAATAAGAAAAATATCCCGGCACATTTTTTGTTTCTTCCGAAAGTTGTTCTGGTTCTGCTTTTGTTTCTTGTAAACACAGTATATCCATTTTCTCATTTTGAAAAAGCGGAACAAAAAATCCCTGTTTAACTGTCGCCCTCAAACCATTTGTATTCCAAGAAATTATTTTCATAGTAATAGTATTGCATAAATTCATGACAAAAACACGTCGTTTCAAAAGGTCAGACATTTGGGAGTTTAGTACTTCCTTGGTGTAGAGTCTTTTTAATTTTTATAAAGTAAAAAAGTATGCTATAATCTAATTATGTTAATTCCAACAGTTATTGAAAAATCACAATTTGGCGAAAGAGCTTATGATATTTATTCACGGCTTTTGCGTGAAAGAATTATTTTTTTGGCTGGACCAATTGATGACCATACCGCTAATATTGTAATTGCCCAATTAATTTTTTTGGAAGCAGAAAATAGTAAAAAAGATATTCATTTTTATATAAATTCTCCAGGTGGTTCAGTTACTTCCACTCTTGCAATTTTAGATACAATGAATCATGTCCGTCCGGATGTCGCGACTTATTGTGTTGGCCTGGCTGCTTCGGGTGGAGCAATTATTTTATCGGCTGGCAAAAAAGGCAAGAGACATATTTTACCAAATGCGGAAGTTATGATTCATCAACCTCTTGGTGGGGCTGAAGGGCAAGCTACTGATATCGCTATTTCTGCAAAACATATTTTAAAAACTCGAGATAATTTAAATAAAATTTTGGCAAAAAATACTGGTAAATCTATATCTCAAATTGAAAAAGACGTAGAGCGTGATTTTTTTATGGATGCAGAGGAAGCTACTAAATATGGTTTAGTAGATCAAATTATTGTGAAATCCAAACTTCCA
>JBBUBU010000095.1:6325-7438 GCA_038058115.1 Patescibacteria group bacterium
AATATGATTTATCTTTTTGCGGGGGATGATATTAATAAAAAAATTTCCAATTATCAAAAATTCGTAGATTCTTTACCAAAAGGTCCCAGCTTAAACCCACAAGAAACTACAGAAATATTTTTTATTATTAATAATAATTTTGATTTCATGCAAATTGAAAGTTTTTTTTCTGGGCCAAGTTTTTTTTCTGATAAACAAATAATAGTTTTCAAAAATATTTTTGAAAATGAAAAGATATTAAATTTTATTCTAGAAAAATTAAATTTAATGAGCACATCTCAAAATGATTTTATTTTTCTGGAGGGTAAATTAAATAAGGCAACGTTAGATCTTTTTAAAAAAGCTCGAGCTGAATTGAATATTTTTGAATTATCAAAAATGCAAAAAGAAAAATTTGATAATTTTTTATTAGCCAATGATTTTGGGCAAAGAAATAAATTAAATTTATGGATTCATTTTCGACAAGCGGTAGAGAAGGGGGTTATGCTAGAGGAATTATCTGGAGTTTTATTTTGGAAAATTAAAACTATGATTTTGTCTAAGTCCCAGCTTAACGCCACAGATATTGGGCAAAAATTTTCTGAAATTGAATTAAAAAATTACGCCACTAAACTTTCTTATCTTTTACCCGAAGCCCGCAAATCCGGCCTCGACGCCGAAATTGCTTTTGAAAAATTTTTATTAGAAATTTAATAAAAAATTTCGTATTTAAAGGTCCGACCTTAAGAATTCAAAAAGGTCTGACCTTGAATTCCATAATATAAATTATGTGCGCCCAATTATACCACGTCAGAACCGCTATTCGTAGCCTGTATGCTGATCATTCCGCGGTAGTTAGAAATTAGTAATTTATCCCAATGAACTTATAAATAGATTTTATAAACTCAATAAGGAGGCCGAATCAGAGACTCGGCCAAACTTCTTAACCCTTACGCCTAAGTACCCACTTAGACTTCTAATTTTTAGTGTCCGCATGGTTTAGCTTCCAAGCGTTGCGGAACTTCCCCGCAATATTACTGCCCTAGTTTTTAGTCATAGGGTTGGACTTTTCGCGCTACTAGTATTTTCTAATCCAAGAATGATACCCAAATGAGTGTATCATACCGGTGATTT
>JBBUBU010000096.1:0-5164 GCA_038058115.1 Patescibacteria group bacterium
GTTAAAAGATTTAAAAGAAAGGGTAATACCTTTTTTTGAAGAGAATCAATTAAAAGAGCAGCATCATTAGAAGTTATTATATTATCATTTAATTTATCACCCGCGATTTTTAAATTTCTAGATCGAACAATTCCTCCCAAAGAAATAACTGCAATATCAGTTGTACCTCCACCGATATCTATAACCATAGAACCAATTGGATCCTTAACAGGAAGATTAATGCCAATTGCTGCTAACATTGGTTCTTCAGCTAAAAAAATTTCTCGTGCCCCAGCTGAACGAGCTGCGTCATAAACTGCTCTAGTCTCAACATTGGTCGTGCCAGAAGGAACTCCAAGTAAAACTCGAGGCCTAAATAATTTTGGAGATATTTTATTTGCTTTATTTATAAAATAAGAAAGCATTTCTTCAGTCACTTCAAAATCTGAAATCACCCCATCAACCAACGGACGAATTGCTTTAATATGGCCCGGAGTTCTACCCAACATTTCTTTGGCCGGAGTGCCAACTGCTAAAATTTGATTTGTTTTAATATTAATCGTTACCACCGAAGGTTCATTAATTACAATACCATGACCCTTCAAATAGACTAGAGTATTTGCTGTCCCTAAGTCTATCCCAATATCATTTGAAAATAATTTATAAAATTTATCGAACATATAACCATACTACTCTAAAAAATCCATTTGGTCAAAAATGTAAAGTTGTGCGTAAGTCAGACTTACGCTTTAACTCGATGTATGCACAACTAATTGATTTATTTTATTTTCACAATAAAGTTGCTATCCCTCGATAATTGTAAAGCAGAGAATTAAATCGCCCCCTTGAATACTCAATTTTCTTTATACTGAATCCTGCTTCTTTAATTAATTCTTCAATTTTTCTATCATAATGACAGTTACCAGTAAAATATTTTGTAATGTATGTAAGCCCAACCTGAATTACCCGAACAACATGATTAGGAAATGCTCCGTGTTCAAAAAATATAAAATTGCCTTGTGGCCGGAGAACTCTTTTTATTTCTTGTAAAACTTGCCTTGGGTCTGAAACACTGCATAGTGTCCATGTAGATACAACATTATCAATAACATGATCTTGCAATGAAATTTTTTCAGCTTCAGTATTTAAAAATTCAACAGGAAACAATAATGTGTTTACACGAGTTTTAGCAATATCAATTAATTCCTTAGATGGTTCTAGGGCATATAGTTTAGAAATATTTTTATATAAAGGCATGTTATAACCGGGGCCAACACCAATTTCTAATACATTGCCAGATATATTTGTAATAACAATACGTCTAATTTTTTCAAAATTTTTAAGACCCATTGTGAAATTTAGCAAATATGGAGCAATAATTTTTTGATATAAATTTATCATAGTTTTATTACTTATTTTGTAATTTTCATATTATTTTATAGTGCGTAAGTCTGACTTACGCTCAACTAAATTAATCAGGTATGTGCGTAAGTCTGACTTACGCTCACCAATTTTCTAACATAATGTCTTTAAAATCTTTTCCTTTAGTATTCATATGAAAGAATAATAATTCTTTCGCTTCTTTTTTAAAAGATTTTTCATTTTCAAAAAACTTTGAAATTATTTTTTCTGGGTCATCTAAGATTGGACATTCTTCTTTTTTAATCATTACCCCAAAACTTGAAAATTCATAATCCATCGCCCACTGCCAAGCCTTGTCAAAATTTTTATATGCCGCTATAAGACCACCAGGATACATTTCAAATGTATTTTTTACTAAAATATAAAAAGGTAAATATAAAAAATGACTTTTATTTTTAACAGTTTTTCCTTTATAGCTACCCTGAAATAAACTACCCTTTTCTTTATATTTATTATTAAAAGCGACAGACATACTGCCACAAACTCTTTGCATAAACTTTGAAATACCACCCTCTTTTATTTCTTGCATCAAGATATGAACATGGTTTGATAAAAGCGTCCAAGCAAGTATTCTTACAAGTGGTTTACGCTCTGGCCAATATTCTGGCCGTTGAAAAGGAGATAATGTTGAAGTTGCTTTTACCCAATGACTATCAATATACTCATCATTTAATAAAAAAAGTGATTGTATAAATCTTCTTTTATCTTTTATGTCCTTTACGATATCCATGCCACGTGCACCGCGTTTTATAACATGAACGATAGAATTAATATTGTGTGGTTCTACTCTCATAATTACTATTATACATAATTAATTGCAAGTGTGTAAGTCGTTGAGCGTAAGTCTGACTTACGCTCAACTAATGCATCTTAACATGTGCGTAAGTCAGACTTACGCACCAAGCAATATATCAATTAATTCTTGCAAGGAAACAATTTTGCCTTTTTCTTCATTGCGTTTTTTTAGTTCTAGGCCCAAAAAATCTGTGCTGGCTTTTAAACTTCTTTCTGAGATTACTACCCTATTTGGAATTCCTAATAAATCTGCTTCTGAAAATTTTTCTCCTGCAGATAAATTTTTTCGATCATCAAATAAAACTTCTATTTTTTTATCACCTGTGGCATTAAGCTGGGAGCTTAATTTTTCAAAAACTTTTTCTGCTTCTAAAAAAACTGCTTCTGAATTTCCCAAAGCAAGTAAATGAACTTGAAATGGTGCAACATTTTCAGGCCAAATAATTCCTTTATCGTCAGAAAAAATTTCTACTAAGGTACCCATTAATCGAGTTGGACCCATTCCGTAACAACCCATAAATACTGGTTTCTTTTCGCCTTTTTCATCTGTATAATTAAGATTCAGTGGTTCAGAAAAACGACTACCTAAAGTAAAAATATTTCCAACTTCTATTCCCTTTTCTTCAATAAGATTTTCCCGAGTAATGCCAAGGTCAGAAAGCACTTCATCATTTAAAACTTCTTTATTAATTGCAATACCCTTTTCTCGATCAAGATAAATTGTATCTTCGCCAACTGAAGAAATACTTTGAAATTCATAAGAATATTTACTAAATGCTCCACCTGAAGCAAAAGTTAAATAAGTTAAATGCCCAATGCCAATTTTTTTAAAAATATTTTTATAACTTTCTTTTATTTTTTCAAAAATAATTTCATGCTCATTTTTATCTTTTGAAAAAGAATACATATCTTTCATTAAAAATTCTCGCCCGCGCAAAATTCCAGATTTAGCGCGCGTCTCATTTCTTAACTTAACTTGTATTTGGTAAATAGAACAAGGAAGATCTTTATAAGAAGAAATATATTCTGTTAATAGTCGAGTAACTGCTTCTTCGTGGGTATTACCTAAGCCTAATTCACTACCATTTTTTAAAGAAGTTTTAAACCAAACATCAATGACTTTATCTGACCAGCGACCCGATTTCTGCCATGGCTCTGGATCTTGCAAAACAGTCATTTTAACTTCCTGCCCACCAATTGAATCCATTTCATCCCTAATAATATTTGAAATTTTATTAACCACCCGCAAACCAAGCGGTAAAAATGAATAGACACCAGCCATTTCTTTATGAATAAAACCTCCACGAATAAGCAAATCAGCATTCCTGGAAATCTCGTCCGAAGGAACTTCTTTTTTGGTCTTGGTAAAAAGTTTTGATTGTCTCATGCTTAACATAATATCATATTTTTCTTAAAAAAATTGGTTGGTCTGGTTTTTTATTTTCTTGAATTAATTTTTTAATTAAATTACTAGTAGAAGGCATAACAGGCTCAAGCATACAAGAAATTAAATACAAACCAGAAACCATTTTTAAAATTAATTCTTTGCCTTTTTTTTCATCTATTTTAATTATTTTAAATGGTTCTTCTTCCTGAATAAATTTATCTAACTCCCCTATTTTCTCCCAAATAGTATCAGCTGCTTTTTTTATTTCAAAATTTTTATAAAAAGAAAGCTGTTGATCTAATGCAGTATGGAAGTCGGACTTACTGCCAGCTGGCGTAAGTCCGACTTCCATACTGCTGACTTCCGCTTGAGTTAAATATTTTTCAGAAAGAGTTAAAGTTCGGGAAACTAAATTTCCTAAACCATTTGCTAAATTTGCATTGTAAACATCTTTGAAATGTTCCAGCGTAAATGGACTATCTTCAAATAAAGATACCTCTCGAGCAAGATAATAACGCAAACTATCGGCACCATATTCATTAATTAATTCTATTGGGTCTGAAATATGACCAGCTGATTTTAAAGATTTAGAAATTTTGTGTCCACCAAAAGTTATAAAACCATGAACTAAAATTGTTTTAGGCAAAGAAAGGCACGCGGAAATAAGCATTGCTGGCCAAATTGCCGCGTGAAAACGAAGAATGTCTTTACCGATTACATGGAAATCGGCCGGCCAAAATTTTTGAAAAAAATTTTGGCCGGCTTGCCCATAGCCTAAAGCAGAAATATAACTAACCAATGCATCACACCAAACATAAATTACTTGATCTGGATCATTGGGCACTGGAATCCCATATGGGACATTCTTTATTGGTCGAGAAAAACTAACATCTTCCAAACCCCTCTCTAATAAACTCATAATTTCATTTTTGCGAGTCTCTGGAATTATTTTTAATTCATCTTGATTAATTTTTTGTTTTATTATTTCAGTATATTTTGATAATTTAAAAAAATAATTTTCTTCTTCTATTTTTTCTGGAGCAACTAAGTGAAATGGACATTTTTCGTCAACCAAATCCTTGCTTGTAACAAAAGCTTCGCAACCGCCACAATACAATCCAATATATTTTGCTTTATAAATATCCCCTGCTTCCACTAACTTATTCCAAAAAGAAAATGCCCCAGGCCAATGTCTTTCTTTGTCGCTCGTTCTAATAAATTGATCATAAGAAATATTTAATTCTTTATGTAAATTTTTTGTGTTTTCTGAAATTTCAAAAAGATATTCTTCAACTGACTGATTCTCTTTAATTTTTTTTAAAATTTTACTAGTATTTTCATCAGCTCCGGTTAAAAAATAAGTTTCTTCGCCCATTAATTTATGAGCCCGAACTAAAATATCACAAACCGTAACAGAATAAAGATTACCAAGATGTAATTTAGCGTTTGGATAAAAAATTGGTGAGGTAATATAAAAATTATTTTTTTGCATGTTGTTTATTGTTCGTGAATTTTGTTTTCCCAAGGTCAGACCTTTTTGAATATCTGTGGCGTTAAGCTGGGACCTTAAGGTCTGACCTT
>JBBUBU010000097.1:0-11451 GCA_038058115.1 Patescibacteria group bacterium
AATGAAAGAGTATATTCGTGAAATAAAAGGGGATATTGTTGAAATTAGGGAGGATATTGTTGAAATTAGAGATTATATTGAAACTATTAAAGATGAGTTAATAACAACCAACGATCGCATAGATTTTTTAGCGGAGACCTGAGTGCCATATGAAGGTCATGAAATTCTTAAATCCAGAGTTACAAGAATTGAAAAATTTATAAAAATATAATTTAAAGTCGTGTAATTATTGATGTGTAATTTTATTTTAAATTAACAAAAAAATTATGAAAGAAAATAAAATATTAATCAACATATTCCGTCCGATTGAAGAAGTTTTTGATTTTACTATCAATCCCCAAAATACCCCACTTTGGATAGACGGTATTGTTAGGGAAGAAACAAACGATTTTCCGATAAAAGTTGGTACAGAGTACAAAAACGTAAATCAAAAAGGAGACTGGACGGAATATGTTGTCGTTAAATTTGAACCAAATAAAATTTTTGAATTAAAACAAAAGGACAATAACTATCATGTACAATATACTTATGAAAAAGTTTCTGAAAATGAAACTGGACTTACTTATTTTGAATGGGTGGAACATGGAGAACTTGAAAATCCTTTTATAAAAAATACCTTAGAAAAATTGAAAATGGTTTTAGAGAAATAAAAAACAAAATGATCAGCATTGAAGATTTTAAAAAAGTTGATATAGCGGTGGGAGAAATTTTTAACTCGCGGGTTAAAGTTTGCTTATTGTATTCAGAGTATGGTATCATATTTATATGAGCACTATTACTATTTCTAAAATTGAGTATAATAATTTAAAAAATCAAGCCACTATATATGAGCGTATTTTGAGTTTGGTTTTAGGATCTTCTAATCTAATGCCACCAGAAAAAAGTAAAAAAACAATAATAGAAGCTTTTAAAAAGACAGAAAAATATAATAAAGATTTTATTATATCTCTTAATAAAGGTCTTTCTCGTTCAACCTATTTTGAAGATTAAAATATTTTATGATAATTCTTCCACTTCACCAAGAAATAGTTAATTATCTTAAGGTTCATCAATTATCTAAAAAGTTTGAGAAACAATATAATATTTTTTTGATTAATAAAAAACATCCAAGTCTTAATTTAGAATTACTTGAACCTAAGCGTATGAAAATTTTTAGTTTTAGGGTTGATCAAAAATACAGAGCAATTTTTATTTTTCGAGGTAAAGATATTGTAGAAATATTAGATGTTAATAATCATTATCAATAAATTAATTCAAGGTTAAAAGATACTTAGATGAAAAACAAATATGATCAGCATTGAAGATTTTAAAAAAGTTGATATAGCAGTGGGAGAAATATTATCTGCTGAAAAAATTCCTGAGACTGATAAGTTGCTTAAATTATTGGTGAACTTAGGTGAAGAAAAACCGCGGCAAATAGTTTCAGGTATTTCTCTTTATTTTCCAGATTACTCGGTACTAGTTGGCAAAAAGTGTATGTTTGTTGCAAATTTAGAACCACGAACATTCCGTGGCCTTGAAAGCCAAGGAATGATTCTAGCTGTTTCGACCGAAGATGGTAAATTTTCACTACTTGAACCCAATTCCCAAATTCCACCCAGCACCCGCGCGAAATAATTGCATAGAATTTTTTGACTTTTTATATGTAGTGCATTATACTTGAATTACCTCTTATTACCCCTGGACAAGCAAGGACTGTCCTTGGACAAGCAAGGACTGTCCTTGCTACTTATTGCTACTTACTCCAGTCCCTCCCCGAAGGAGAGGGAAGTATTTTAATGTACGATTTTAGGTGTTTGCAATTAATTAATATTTTGTTATTATATAAAATATGAAAGAGAAAATTAAGGAAAAAACTAAAAAAGTATCAATAGAAGACCTGGCAATAATGACAGCCAATGGTTTTAATCGTATAGACAAAAGATTTGATTCCATAGATCAAAGGTTTGATAAAATAGAAGGTGACATTGATGTAATGAAAGAGGATATTTCTGTAATGAAAGATGATATTGAAATTCTTAAAGAAGACGTTGAAACCATTAAGGATCGGTTAGTGGAAACCAACGATCGCATAGATTTTTTAGCAAAGACTCGGGTGTCACATGAAGGTCATGAAATTCTTAAATCTAGAGTTACAAGAATTGAAAAATTTATAAAAATATAACTTAATTACTGACAAGGTCGGACCTTGTCAGTAAAAAAATGATCAGCATTGAAGATTTTAAAAAAGTTGATATTTCTCTTTATTTTCCAGACTGCTCGGTGCTAGTCGGTAGAAATTTTAAAATCAAGGTTAACCCTTGATTTTAAAATCCCCAATATGTAATGCATCTAGGTCGTCTTTATTCTCTGCTCTTTCTTTTTCTCTTCTTTTTGCTATTTGTTTATCTGAAGGTTTATTTAAGAATTCTATTTGTTTATTAGTAAGGGGTTCCAGTTTGCCGTTTATTCCTTTATTTGATATTATTTTAATAATATCTCTTATCATTTTTTTTTCATCTATTTCTGGCGTTTCAAGAATTCTGTTTTCTAATCTTAATTCAGGATTCATAATTTTCTATTTTCTTAGTCCGTTTTTTATTTTATTAATTTCTAATTCTGTGTCACATATTAATCTCAGTAAATCTTTTTGAGAACTTGTAATGGAATTTAAGGTTCTAATATGTTTTACTTGTTCTATGTCTGGATATGTCTTAATAATATTGTCGTTTTTTCTCAATTCTTCTTCTCTAGTTTGAACCCCTCTAAGTAATAAATTAAAACTTTCTAATCTTTGTTTTAGATTTTTTAATTTCTCTTTTAATTCCTCTTCTTCTGAAAGATTTTTTAATAATTCTTCCTCTCTTGGGCTCACTCTTTCTCTTTCTGGAGTTGTTTTTTTTCCTCTTTGAGATATTATTTTATTTTTTTCTCCCATGGGAGTTGTTTCAAAATTAATTTTCATATTTCTTTTAATGCATCTATTATAATACTTTTTTCGCCGTTGCGCAAGGAGATTTTACCAGCGAAAGCTATTGTTTTTTCTGGGATCAAGATATCAACATAATTTTTAAAAACACTTGGGAAAATTACTGCTTCAATAGAGTCTGTTAAATCAGAAATTTTTAAAAATGCCATTTTTTCATTACTTTTTGTGATAACTATTCTGGAAGTTTCTATAATTCCAGCAATCGTAACTGGTATACCATTACCCATTTCTTCTTTTATTTTTTTAATATTTAAATTTCTACTTTCTAATTTTTCTCGTAAGCGATCAAGTGGATGGCCAGAAATATATAATCCCAATAATTCTTTTTCCCAAATTAATTTTTCATTTTGAGTAGCTTGGTTAGTTTCTTTTAATTTAAATTGGGGAAGTTCTGTCTCAGTAATTTGACTAAAGAGGGAGGTTTGATTTGCATTTTGTTTTTTTGTGTCGTGATTGTATCCAAGCATATTTTCAAGATTAAAAAGTAAAGATCCACGTTCACCCAAACTATCCATGCTTCCAGATTTTATTAAAGCCTCCATTGATTTTTTGGTTAAATTTTTGTGTTTAATTCTATTAAGAAAATCATTTATTGAAATAAATTTTCCATTGGACTTCCTTTCTAAAATCATTGCATCAGAAATATCAGTTCCTAAATTTTTTATAGTGTAAAGGCCGAAGCGGATTTTAGCTGTAGTTTTTGGATAAGTCGGACTTCCCGGAGTACCGGATAAGTCAGACTTACCAAAAACCGAACTTTCCAAAAACTGCTCATTTATTGACTCCCGTACTATAGTAAAATCACCATAGCTTTCATTAATATCTGGAGGCAAAACAGGAATATTCATTTTTTTGCATTCTTGAATTGTTTCAGAAATTTTTTCTATATTTCCAGCTTCAGCAGTTAAGATTGCTGTCATATATTCAAGGGGATAATTTGCTTTCATATAAGCAGTTTGATAAGCGACTCTTCCATAAGAAGCAGCATGAGCTTTGTTGAAACCATAAGCCTGGAAGGGTTCAAAAAGTTTCCAAAGTTTTTCCGCGAATTCTTTTTTTTGACCATTATCAATAATACCTTTAGTAAATTTTTCCCTTTGGGCGGCCATTTCGGCTGGTATTTTTTTGCCAACCGCTTTACGAAATTTATCCGCTTCCTCCCAATTATATCCGGCAAGTTCAATCGCGCAAAAAAGAAGATCATCTTGGTAAACGATTAGTCCATAAGATTCGGTTAAAAATTTTTTCATTCGTGGATCTAAATATTTTACTAATTTTGGGTTATGTTTTCTTTTGATATATTCTGGAATTGATTCCATTGGCCCAGGACGATACAATGCCACTATTGCATTGATATCATGGATTGAACTTGGTTGTAATTCTTTTAGATAACGAGTCATGCCTGCACCATTTAGTTGAAAAAGTCCTTCAGTTTTTCCTTCAGACAAAAGAGTAAAAGTTTTTTTATCATTTAAGGGAATATTTTCTGTGTCAATTTCTATATTATAAAAATCTTTAACCAATTTTACCGCATCAGCTAAAATTGCTAAGTTGCGAATACCCAAAAAATCAAATTTTAGAAGACCAGCTTCCTCAACACTATGCATATCGTATTGAGTAATTATTTTTTCTTCACCCTTCGGATCATGTTGAAGGGGGACGTATTCAGAAATTTCTTTAGGGGCAATCACAACTCCAGCCGCATGAACAGAAATATGTCGCACGCAACCTTCTAATTTTTTTGCTAAATCAATTATTTCTTTTACATCTTTTTCTTTTTCATAAATTTCTTTTAATTCAGGAACTAGCTCTATTGCATGGTTAATTGTCATAGGCATTCCTTGTGCACCAATTGGGATCAATTTAGAAATTCTATCACCTAGGGTATATGGGTATGCTAAAGCTCGAGCGACATCTTTAACTGCTCCGCGAGCCATCATTGTTCCAAAAGTTCCAATTTGTGCGACTTTGTTGTGGCCATATTTGTTTTTCACATATTCAATCATTTCATCTCTTCTGTTGTCTGCAAAATCCATATCAATATCTGGCGCGGAAGGACGATATGGATTTAAAAATCTTTCAAATGGTAATTTATATTCAATCGGATTCATTTTAGTAATACCAAGTAAATAAGTAACCATTGAGCCCGCAACTGAGCCTCGAATCGCGGTTAGAATGCCATTTTTTTTAGCATAATTTAAGAGATCGTGCACCACTAAAAAATATGGAGAATATCCTTTAGTAAAAATTATAGAAAGTTCATATTCAATTCTTTCTTTGATTTTTTCGATCTTGTCCGCCCCGATCTTGTCAGCCAATCCTAAATAAGTTAACTCGCGCAATTTTTCATCGGGAGTTTTCCCAAATTCAATTTCAAAATTTGGAAATACCCATTTACCTAATTCTAATTCAAGATTGCACATATCAGCGACCTTATTTGTATTTTGTATTGCTTCTGGGCAATCTTGAAAAATTTCCATCACTTCTTCTGTATTAATAAAAGAATAATCTTCTGCACCAAAAGAAAATCTATTTTCATCTTTTAAATCAGAATTTGTTTGAATTGCTAAAAGAGTATCATGTGCTTTATTGTCGTCTTTATAAAGATAATGTGAATCAATTGTGGCGACAAGTGGAATATTTATTTCTTTACTTAATTCAATTAATTTTTTGTGTAATATTTCACTTCCGGCAAATTTTGAGCTTTTCATTATTTCTAAAAAATAATTTTCTGCACCAAAAATTTCTTGATATTCTTTTGCAACTATTTTTGCACTTTCTAAATCCGGATTATTAAGTAAAGCTTTTGCCATTTCACCCGCATGGCAACCCGAAAGAGCAATAATTCCATTAGAATATTTTTTTAATAATTCTTTATCCATTCGAGGTTTATAATAATATCCCTCAAGGTGCGAAATGGTTACTAATTTTATTAAATTTTTATAACCCTCTAAATTTTTTACCAGTAAAGTTAAGTGGAATCTTTTGTTGTCTATATTAGTTTCTTTATCTAAATGAGAGCGATTTGCAATATATGCTTCAACTCCAATAATTGGCTTAATGCCTTCTTTTTTTGCTAATTTATAAAATTCAATTGCGCCGTAAAGATTTCCATGGTCGGTAATCGCCAAAGCTGGCATTTCGAATTTTTTTGCTAATTTTACTAAAGATTCAACTTTCGAAAGGCCGTCCAGTAAAGAATAGTGCGAATGGGTATGTAAATGTATAAATTTTTTCTCTTTTTCCATCTATAAAATATAGCATAAAATTCCCCTAAAAGGTTGTTTTGAGTTTTATTCTTATCTAGTATTATTTTGCCATTAACCAGCTATCGCTGGTTAATGGCAAAAAGTGCGTAAGTCAGACTTACGCACTTTTAAATTTTCGCTATTCGAAGAATATGTCTTATAAATTAACGGGTGTTGCAATTGATTGTTAAACTCGGGTAATGTGTGTATTTGCAATTAATTCATAATTTGGTTAATATATAAAATATGATAGAGAAAATAAAAACTAAAAAAGTATCAATAGATGAATTAGCGATAATGGTGGCTAATGGTTTTGATGGTATGAATAAAAAATTAGAGCATGAGATAGGTACTTTACGCGATGAAATGAAAGAAGAGTTTAAAAATGTGCGTCATGAAATGAAAGATATGCGCGAAGAAATAGTAGAAGAGTTTGATTGCGTAAAAACTCAAATTATGGAGACCAATGATAGAATAGATTTTTTAGCGGAGAGCCGAGTAACATATGAAGGTCATGAAATTCTTAAATCCCGAGTTGAGAGAATTGAAAAATATATAAAAATATAATTTTAATTTATTTAAAGTTTTGTAATACATTTTTAATTAAATTTTTGCTATTCGACGAATGTGTCTTTCGTCGGATGAAAATTTTGTAGATAAAAAAAGTTCAACTGCAAATTTAGCTTCATCTTCAGAAATAAAACGCATACCCAAAGACAATATATTTGCATCATTATGTTCTCGCGCGAGTTTTATAATTTCAAATGAATCACTTGTTTTGCGGCCCGAGACATCAATCTCTTGATCTGGTTCTTCTTGCCCATAAAAAACTGCCGCTCGAATTCCGGGTGTTTTATTTGCGCACATTGCTTCGCCTTGTCCTGAGCCACCAATAATTATTCCAAAACTTTCTGAATTTTGTGCTACCGCTTCCGCGGTTGGTTTTATAAAATCTGGATAATCGTCACTTGGATTGTAAGTAAAAGCACCCATATCCACAATTTCATAATTCAAACCAAGTTCACTTAAATAAATTTTAAGTTTTTCTTTAAATTCATATCCTACATGATCTGTGCTTAAAAATATTTTCATAATTTTTTATAATTTATATGTTTCTTTTGTAATTTCTAAAAATTTTTCAAGTGCAGTTCGGTATTCTTCTTGTTCAAAAACTTCTTCACCTGGTTTTTCTTTTTTTTCTGTATCAATAATTTGATTAACAATTTCTTTTAATTTTTCCTCAATACCAAAATTTTCAACACCGTTAGCATCTTTGGTATTTTTCATGGTTGTATATCTGCTATAGAAATTTTCTAATATTTCTTGAGTTAATTTTGAATCCGTTTTAGAAATTAATTCATTGCTTGGGATAAATCCTGTTGTTGCGCCAACTATTAATTTAATTATTCTTATTTTTGTTTCCGGGTCTTTTAATAAATTTATGTTTTCATACACCTTAGCTGCGCCAAATAATTTTTTATTTTTTTCTTGTTTTGGTAATCTTTCTGACATAAATTTTATTTATTATTTTTACAAATTTTCTCCTGCTTTTATAATATGTTCCACCAAGGTGTAAGTGTATCCCATTTCATTATCATACCAACCCATTACTTTTATTAAATTTCCTCCAACCACCCTAGTTAATGCAAGGTCTGCTATGGAACCGTGAGGATTATTTAAAATATCACTTGAGACTAGAGCTTCTTCAGTAGTTGTAAAAATATTTTTCCATTTTTTTTCTTCGCCGGCTTTTTTTAATATCTCATTAACTTCTTCTTTGGTAGTATTTCTTTTTGCTAAAAAAGTAATATCCACAATTGAGCCCGCTGGAACTGGTACTCTTATTGAAATTCCGTCAAAAAGTCCCGTTAATTTTGGGAATGCTTTAGTTACGGCAATTGCGGCTCCAGTTGAGGAGGGAACAATATTTTGCGCAGCCGCTCGGCCTTCTCGTAAATCTTTTTTACTAGTTCCATCTACTAATGACTGGCTCGCAGTGTAACCGTGTACAGTATTTAAAATTGCTTTTTGTATTCCAAGTGCTTCATCTAAAATTGCGATAATTGGTGAAGCTGCATTGGTGGTGCAAGAAGCATTTGAAGTTATTATAGAGTCTTTAAATTTCTCCTCATTGATTCCCATTAAAATTGTGGCTCCAGGAATTTCTTGGGGTTCGTCTTTCATGGGCCCAGTTACTACCACTTTTTTAGCTCCAGCATCTAAATGAATTTTAGAGGCGGCATAACTTGTAAAAATTCCAGTTGATTCAATTACGATATCAATATTTAAATCCTTCCAAGGAAGTTTAGTTGCATCTTTTTCTGAAATAAAACTTATTTTTTTATCATCAATAATAATTTGATTTTCTGAATTATTAATAGCGTGTTCAAATTTTTTGTAAACAGTGTCATATTTAAGCAAATAAGCCATATTGGTAATATCGCCTAAATCATTTATTGCCACTATTTCAATCTCGGGTCTTTCCCAAGCAATTCTCAAAAATGCTCGCCCAATACGGCCGAAACCATTAATCGCGACTCTTATTTTTTTATTATTTTGCATATCGGTATTATACACTATATTTTAAAAAATAAATATAAATAAACATATAACTAAAAAAAGTTTGATATTTCTATTTTTTAACTCCGAGGGTTCCTGTCCTGTACTCAGGATAGGCGTAGGAGGAAAAAAATTGGAATATCAAACTTTTTTAGTTACTTATATCTTATGCATGCTTCAACGGAGTATGTTCATTTCCAGCAAAAGTGAGTTTTCTTATTAGGATTACTATAACTAAAATCATTATTGCAATAATAAGCCATTGAATTAAACCTAATGATAGATTACCTGATACTGAATCCGCGGCACTTGCAGAAAGATCGTTAGTAGTGTTTTTCTTTACAGCTACTTTATTATTATTAAGTGAATTTAGGTATGCTATGGTTTTAGCCTGGGATTCTTCTAGGTTATCAAGTCTACTTAATATTTTTGAAAATATACTTTTAGTATCTTCAGTTTCAGTATTTTCTTTAACGCTTACAGCTTCTTTTTTATTTTCGTAAATATGTTTATGAATAATTGTTTGTGTTTGGATTCTTGCAACAACAGGATTATTTTTTACAGTAAAAGTAATACCATTTGAATTTCCACCACCTAATGATGGATTAGCAACTGTAATAATATGATCTCCTTGTTTTGTTAAATCCGAATAAGTTAATATTACGGTAACTTGATTTGAATTTTCATAAATAGTAGCTCTATTTGAATTATCAAATTTTGCAACTATGCCTGGAACAAAATTTGCTCCAGTTAACATGATTGCCATATTGCCAGTTATTTCTGTAACTGAATTTGGAGTAGAATCATATAATATTGGTACCGGATTTAATCTATTTTCGTAATTATTATTTGAGTTATATGAAGATTGATTTCTGTAATTACTAACATAAGGATGATAATGTACATAGCCACGATCATCAGCACTTGCAAAACTTGGCATTAATGCTATTATTATCACAATAAAGCCTGCAAATACAAGATTTTTTGCACCACTAAACAAAACATTAGAAATACCCGCACTATTTAGTTGTTTTATATTATTTTTCATATGTGTACAGTATAGCATACTTCTTATATATTTGTCAAGGGCGTTTCAAATTTTTTAATTGCAAAAAAATTAGTAAATTTTTTTTGCAATTTATTTTAAATTTGGTATTATGTAAATAATTATGGAAATCATTGCTGAAAATAAAATTGAAACAATGCGCGCGAGGGCAGAAATTTTTGGAGAAAAAATTTCTGGTTTTGCTGAGTTTGTTGAATATCAAATTGATACACAAATTTTAGTTGAAGTTTTGGTAAGATTAAAAGGTGATTCAAGTAATTTAAAAATTGGAAAACACGCTGTGCATATTCACGAAAAAGCGGATTGTTCTGGAACTTTTAAATGCGCGGGTGGGCATTTTGATCCGGGGCCAGCTGGCAATAGTGATCCAGATTTCAATCATCCATTTCATGCTGGGGATTTACCAAATATTGTAATTAAACAACAAGGCGAAGGAGAATCAGGAGGGGAATCAATGGGTGAATTAAAAACCGTTACTACCCGTTTTACTCTTAGTGCTGGCCCTCTTTCAATTTTAGAAACTGCTGAATATGTAAATCATGATGGTTCAAAAGCGACAGGAACCGCAATTATGATTCACGCAAATGAGGATAAATACGAAAGTGGTCCTTCTGGTTCTGGAATTAGTGGCGGTCCAAGGTTAGCTTGTGGTTTAATTAAAAAAATGGACTCCAAGGTACGACCTTTTTAAATTCTTAAGGTCGGACCTTGGGGCTGAAAATTTTATTATAAAAATATGTCAATAATTTGGTTTTATTCTTTGTTGAGTGTAATTATTATAAGCTTAATTTCATTAATTGGAGCATTTTTTTTAGTATTTCAAGAAAAAAAATTAGAAAAAATTCTTTTTTATATGGTAAGTTTTAGTGCCGGCGCAATTTTAGGGGATGTTTTTATTCATCTTCTTCCAGAAATAATTTTAGAATTTAATCAAGTCCAAAAGTCGTCCGTTTTAATTTTAATTGGTATAATTATTTTTGCTGTTTTTGAAAAATGTATTATTTGGTGGCATCATCATGTGCCAATCGAAGATGATCATTCACATAATTCAAAGTCCCAGCTTGGCGCCACAGTACAAATAAGTTCTTTATCCTGGACAATTTTATTGGGTGACGGTCTACATAATTTTATTGACGGTATAATAATTGCTGGAAGTTTTTTGGTAAGCATACCAACTGGTATTGCTACTACAATAGCAGTTGCATTTCATGAAATTCCGCATGAAATTGGTAATCTTGGTGTTTTAATTAATGCTGGTTTAAATAAAAAACGTGCCCTTTTTTTAAATTTTCTTTCTGCTCTTCCAGCAATTTTAGGTGCAATTTTAGTATTAGTAGTAGGGGATAAGATAAATTCTTTTAATTTTTATATTTTAGCATTTACTATCGGTGGTTTTATTTATATTGCCTGCTCGGATCTTATTCCAGAATTACATTCAAAACATCTAAAATTTTCCCAAGCCTGTACCCAACTTTTTGTTTTTCTTCTAGGTATTGGGATAATGGGATTGATTTAAAAAGGGTAAAAATAAATAAAAAAAGTTTGATATTTCAATTTTTTTTAACTCCGAGGGTTCCTGTTTTGTACTCAAAATAGGCGTAGGAGGAAAA
>JBBUBU010000098.1:0-12166 GCA_038058115.1 Patescibacteria group bacterium
TTTTGCGTTAGAATCCGAACCTCATTTGGGTATCATCTTGTATTAGACAAGACTTTTAGTTGACTTTTTTAGTAGAAGGAGTATACTGTATATATAGCCCCGGGAAGGGGTTTTTGATTAGGCAAAAAGGTGGTTTCCAAGGTCAGACCTTTTTGTTTTTGAATTCTTAAGGTCTGACCTTGGAGCTTAATACAATGTCAAAAATTAGTCAATATTTAAAAGATACAAAAATAGAATTAAAGCATGTAGTTTGGTTAACCAAAAATCAAGTGATTTTTTATACTGTTATTGTTATAATTTTATCTATTCTAGTTGCTTACTTTTTAGGATTTTTTGATAGTCTTTTTTCGAGAGGCTTAGAAAAAATTATTTCATATTAATTTATAATTTACATATGTTAAACGATCAAACAAATCAAGGTCCCATCTTAACGTCACAGGAAGTCCAAGCAGAAAGAAATTGGTACGCTATTCATACTTATTCGGGATATGAAAATGTTGTGCTCCGTAATTTAAAACAGCGTATAGAATCTCTTGGTATGCAAGAAAAAATTTTTAATGTAATTGTTCCAATTGAAAAAAAAATAAAAATAAAAGCAGGCAAGAGGGTAGAGGTGGAAGAAAAAATTTACCCGGGTTATGTTTTAGTTGATATGGTTGTAACAGAAGATTCTTGGTATGTTGTAAGAAATACTCCACGGGTTACTGGTTTTGTCGGAGCAGGAGTTAAACCAGTTCCACTTAAAAAAGAAGAGGTTGATTATTTATTTAAAAAAATGAATTCTGGTACCAATAAACATAAAATAAATATTGCTGTTGGTGAAATGGCTTTAATCGTCGATGGTCCATTTAAAGATTTAGAAGGAAAAGTAAATTTAGTTGACGAAGAGCGTGGTAAGGTAAAAGTTTTTGTTTCAATGTTTGGTCGCGAAACTCCAGTCGAATTAGATTTTTTACAAATTAAAAAAATATAAATATGGCAAAAAAAATAACAAAAAAAATAAAATTACAAATTCAAGCAGCAAAAGCAAATCCTGCTCCTCCTTTGGGTCCAGCTCTTGGTCAAGCGGGAATAAATATTGGTGATTTTGTTACTAAATTTAACGCTGCAACTCAAAAAATGGCAGGGGATAAGGTTTCAGTACTTATTACGGTTTTTGATGATCGTAGTTATGATTTTGTAATTAAAACTCCTCCAACCGCTGGACTTATTTTAAAAGCAGCCGGCTTAGAAAAAGGTTCTGGAAAAAATGTTTCTCATAAGGTTGGTAAAATTACTCAAGCGCAGGTAAAAGAAATTGCTGAGAAAAAAATGCCTGACTTAAATGCAAAAAATATAGAAGGCGCCATGGCTATTATCGCCGGCTCTGCTCGTTCAATGGGTATTGAAATTGAGGGGTAAATAGTATACAACCCTAAAGATTGCTTTTGAAAAAATATAATTTATGTTAATATAAAAACATGATTATTGATCAGGAAAAGCAGGAAAATTTAAATAAATATGCCCAATCAAAAAAGATTAGGTTTATTGTTCTTTTTGGTTCAGCCGTGAAAGGTACCTCGCGCCTGGAGAGTGATTTTGATATAGCTATATATTTGTATAACGAAGAGTCGCTTTTTAAAAATTTAAAAGAACATTCAGAGATTTTAAATAAACTTGGTGAAATTTTAGATATTGATTCTAATAAGATCGACCTTGTTGATTTAAATGAAGCTAATATTCTTTTACGATACGAGATAACTTCTGGTGGTAAACTTTTATATGGCAACGAGCTTGATTTTATCCAATACCAGTGTTTTGCTTTTCGTGATTATGTGGATGCCAGACCCCTTTTTGAATTAGAGAATTTAATTATTAACAAAAGACAAAAATTTTTAAAAGAAATTTTAATATAATAATATGCTTAACAAAGATTTAATAAAAAGAAAAATTTCATTAATCCAGGATGATTTGATTCATATGGCTGATTTTAAAGATGCTACTTTTGAGGAAGTGACAACTAATTATGGAAAGCAAGCAATTATTGAGAGATTAATGGAAAGAATTATTAATCGAGCTATTGATATTAATCAACATTTGATAGCTGAATTGGGTAAAGAAGATTCTTCTGGCCCTAAAGATTATAAAAATACTTTTACTCTATTGGTAAAATTTTCTATTTATCCGGAAGAATTTGGTCAAGAAATATCAAAAAGTATTGGTACTAGAAATAAGTTAGTACACGAATATGATAATGTTAATCAGCAAGCCATTTATAATTCCATTAAAGATTGCTTAATTGATTATCAGCAGTATTGTGATTTTATTTTAAAATTCATAGATAAGGTCAGTGAATAAAAAATTTTTTATCCCAATTTGTATTTTTGAAGAATATTTCATATAATACAATTACATGAAAAAAAGCGTGAAAAAAAATTCAGAGTCCCAACTTAACGCCACAGTATATAAACGTCCAAGTTGGGATGAATATTTTATAGAAATAATGGAAACAGTTGCAAACAGAGCTACTTGCGATCGTGGTAGATCTGGTTGTGTGATTGCGCGCGATAAACAAATTTTAACAACTGGTTATGTTGGTTCACCTCCTGGAATTGCTCATTGTGATGAAATAGGGCATCAAATAGATACTGTTATAAATAAAGATGGAACAAAATCAGAGCACTGCATTAGGACAACCCATGCCGAACAAAATGCTTTGGCTCAAGCAGCTAAATTAGGAATACTTTTGAATGGGGCAATTTTATATTCTAAAATGACCCCATGTTATACTTGCGCTAAAATGATTATTGCCGTTGGAATTAAAAAAGTAATTAGTCAGCAAGATTATCATGCAAGTCAAAAAAGTAAAGAAATTTTTAAAAAAACTGGGGTAGAGTTAAAAATTTTAAATAAAAATATTTTAAAATACGATAAATAAAGTTATTAAAAGAAATAATTTCTATGTTAGATTTAAATAAATTACAAAAAGAGGTAATGCGGAATAAATTAGAAAAAGGTTTTAATACTACCGATGTTGCTTTGGAGTTTTGTCGAGCACATGAAGAATTATCAGAAGCATTTTCAAAATTCAGTAAGGGAGAAAATGGAGTAGTTGAAGAATTTGCAGATGTGGCTATTTTTTTACTGGGAATGTCTGAAATTTTAGGTTTTAATTTAGAAAAAGAATTAATTGCAAAAATAAATAAAAATAAAAAAAGAAAATATAAAAAATTAAAATCCCCAGACGGAAAAGATATTTTTATTAGAATTAAAAATGATAAAGATCCTTAATTAAATGATCATTACTAGATTTGCGCCAAGTCCAACAGGTTTGTGTCATTTAGGTACATATCGTACTGCAATTTTTGCTTATCTTTTTGCTCGAAAAAATAATGGTAAATTTATTTACCGGAGCGAAGACACAGACAAAGAGCGTTCAAAAAAAGAATACGAAGAAAAAATTATTGAAAGTTTACATTGGTTGGGTCTTGATTATGATCAATTTTTTCGGCAGTCAGAAAATATAGTAAGGCATAAATTTTTTTTAGAAAAAATGGTCAAAGAGGGAAGTGCTTATATTTCAAGGGAAAAAGCTAAAAATAAAGATGGTATTGAGAGAGATGAAATAAAAGCAATTATTCGTTTTAAAAATCCTAATATTGATATTACTTTTAAAGATTTAATAAAAGGAGAAGTTACAATTAATACTACAGATTTGGGAGATTTTGTTATTGCAAAAAATTTTAATGAACCTATATTTCATTTAGCAGTTGTTGTTGATGATTTTGAAGAGGGTGTTACCCATGTAATTAGGGCAGAGGAGCATGTTTCAAATACTCCTCGACAAATTTTAATTCAAAGAGCAATTGGCGCGCCAACTCCTATTTATGCTCATTTGCCTCTAGTTTTAGGTCCTGATAAATTAAAACTCTCAAAAAGACGTGGTGCATTGGCCGCTGGTTTTTACAAAGAACTTGGCTTTATGCCAGCAGCTATTTTTAATTGTATTTCTTTAGTTGGTTGGAATCCTGGCACCGAACAAGAAATTTTTAGTAAAGAAGAATTAATTGAGAATTTTGATTTTTCTAAAGTTCAAAAAAGTCCTGCGATGTTTAATGAAAAAAAATTAGAGTGGTTCAATAAAGAATATATGAAAATGTTAAACCAAGAAGAAATTAAAAATAATATTTTTCTTTATTTGCCAAAAAACTTAGCAGAAGCTGCCAAAAACTTGAATTCACGCGCAAATTCAAGTTTCGTTCAGCTAATTTTTGAAAGAATTACTAAATGGAGTGATGTGACAGAAATGGCAAAAAATGGAGAACTTAATTTCTTTTTTACTGAGCCTAATTTGGGCACAGAAAGTAAAGAAATAATTTTAAAGAATTATTTACCAGAGAATATAATAAATAATTTAAATCAAGCAATCCAAGAATTAAATAAATTAAGTCAAGGTCCCAGCTTAACGCCACAGGAAGGTTTTAGTAAAGAAAATATCAAAGAAATTCTTATGCAAATCGCTAACACTTTACAAAGCAGGGGAGAATTATTGCACCCAATTCGTTATAGTTTATCTGGCTTAGAAAAATCCCCCGATCCTTTTATCATTGCTGAGATTTTAGGAAAAGTAGAAACTTTATCTCGTTTAAAAAAAGTTGTAATATTTTTAACTTGATTTTCAAGGTCCGACCTTAAGAATTCAAAAAGGTCGGACCTTGGAGCCCACGAATATTAATCTACCAACTAGTTTTGTAATTTACACTAAAATTATGATATAATAGTAATATGCAAATAAAAAATAAAATTAAAAATAGGGGATTGAGTTTAGTAGGTCTTGTAGTTATATTAGCTATTTTATTAATAGTGCTTGGTTATTTTAATATAAGCGTAAGAAATACAGTTGAAGGTCCGGTAGCTCAAGACAATGTAGGTTATGTTTGGGGTACAGTAAAAAATGTTTGGATAAAATATATTGCAGCACCAGCGTCATATCTTTGGAATGATGTTTGGATAGATATTTTTTGGAAATCTTTTATTTTAAATATGGAACGAATTCGCGACGGAAAACCAACCATCATGGACATAGCTGGACCTAGGCTTAATTTGTATTAAATTTAAAACTTATTTGCCATTAACAAGCTATCGCTGGTTAATAGCAAAATTATAAAACAAGGAGAAATGGGGTCAAAAGAATTAAACATCCTGTCTCCAGCCCAAATTTCTAAGGTTAAACCTTAAGAATTCAAAAAGGTTTAACCTTGAGAATTCAAACACCTCGTCCCCAGCACCAATTTTGACTAGTCAAAATTGGTGCTGGGGCCACCCCTCTTTAAGAGGGGAATTCAAAATCAAGATTAAATCTTGATTTTGATGTATAACTTTTAAACAAATTACGCCATAGCATCCAGGGTGGATGCTATGGCGTCTTAGTAAAGTTCAAACCCTAAATTAGGTTTGCTAAACACTAACAAGGTCTGACTTGTAGATGAGCGTGCGGCTTTACGCAGTTTTTGTGAATCTCGAGATAGTGCATGTATCCCCATGTCTGGTGACCAATGAATATGCACATTATTAAGTGTGTTTTTTGAAAATTCAACCCCAGCACAAAAATCCTCGTGCCGTAGAAGCATTTTAGCTCTAACAGCTTTTGGAAGATGTGCGAAGAAAAATTTTACAAGTACACGCTCATAAAATGTTATTGCGTGTTTTTGATCCTGCGGACAGTTCGGTAAAACCAATACATCCGTCGGCAAAAATTCTGCAATTACCTTTTGAATTGGAAATGCTAATCCAATCCCACCGTCCAGATATAAACTGCCATTAACTCTTTTCGGCGATTTATATGCTAAAGGAATTGCCGACGAGGCGTACATAGCAGACAAAAATGAAGGAGTCGCTTTTTTAGCGTCAAGAAAATGTCCTACTCCATTCATATCCGTTACACCAACAAAAAAATTTGATGGTGATGTTTGAACTGCTTCAATGTTAAGCTTTTTGTGTCCGCAATAAGTAACATTCTCAATTATTGATGCATTCATGGGGCGGGGGAATGTCTTCAGTGAAATGTATTCCGAAGACGCAAAGTCCTTATAGTAGATCGAAGTACCGATCTTTATTTGTTCTTTTCCCGCTAAATAATAAGCACTTACCCATGCTCCAGTGGAAATACCTATGACAGTGTCAAAAACATTTCCTAATCCAAGCATCTGCAGGGCGTAACATGCCCCAGCGCTATACACACCCAAATTGCCTCCTCCCAAGATTAGGAGAAGTGGTCTGATGGTTTTTTGTTGCGGATCTCCATTTTCAAGGAGAACTTTCTTTTTCCAAATGTTTTCAATAACAACATTGTTTTGATCCATCAATCCTCCTTTCTATTTGCTTCCTAATTTTACTTCATTTGACAAACTATCTTGATATACTATAGCTTAATTTGGTTATATACGCAAACTCAGCATTAAGTTTATTGCATGTCGCACAATGTAGATTGTGACACATTTATACTGTAAAATATAACAAAGTTTTAAAGGTCAGACCTTAAGAATTCAAAAAGGTCTGACCTTAGAAACTTTGACCCAAGATGAGCGAAGGAGTTTTGTAGTTTACATTTCATATTCTATATCAATCCCAGATTTTATTTTTTTCTGCTCAGATAAACGCCCTAGACCAAATGAAATTATTCCAATTAAAATAATAATTAGAATTATTAAAAGATTTTGTCCTTTTTCGCTTACAAAATAGTTTGGCGTTAAGTTGGGATTTTGCTTGATTTTTTCTAACATATAATATATACTATCATTAAGTTATAAATTTAATCAAGTTATATGGCACATAAAAAAGCTGGCGGAACAGCCAAAAATTTAAGAGATTCTAATCCAAAGTACCTTGGTACTAAGTTATATGATGGGCAAAAAGCTCAAGCAGGTTCTATTATCGTGCGTCAACGCGGGACCGCAATTATGGCCGGCACCAATGTAGGTTTAGGCCGAGATCACACTTTATTTGCATTAAAACCTGGTATTGTCAAATTTGGCTCAAAACGCAAAACTTCTTTCAATAATAAAACAGTTACAAAAAAAACTGCAAATGTAATCTAACCTGCTTAGTGGCGTGTTAATTAATTATTTTTAATTTAAAAAAATATTTTTTTAAATATTTTTTATCATCTAATAAAATTGGAATTTCAAATTCACCTACTTCTTTAATTATTTTTTCTAAAATAATATTTTCTTCTTTAATTTCTATTTGAAATTGTTTTTTTAGGGCTTCTAATATTTCTTTTTTATGAATTCCAGAAAAAAGGTGTCCTAACTCATTAGTTTTACTTTTTATAACCACACCCTCCCCTCTTATTTTTTCTAAATTTTCTATTAATTTTTTTTGCCTTTCTTCTGTTTCTTTTAAGGATTTTTCTTGATTTTTTTTAAATTCAGAAATAAAACTATTAGTAGCAATTTTAACTAATTTTTTTGGTAATAAAAAATTTATGGCATAACCATCATTTACTTCTTTTATATCATGCCTCTTCCCCGCTTTTGGCACATTTTGTAAAAAAATTACTTTCATATTGTTATAATACACTATTTTTTCTTAAATTAAAATACTATGCAGGTCGGACCTGCATAGTATTTTTGAGCTTAAATCTAAAAAGCGGACTTTATACATTAATGCATAAAGTCCGCTTTTTGATTGTAACCAATGCCAAGGTTCAACTTTGACAAAAATATATTATTTCAATTCAACTTTTCCGCCTGCGGCTTCGATTTTTTTCTTTAAATCTTCAGCTTCTGCTTTTTTCATTCCAACTTTTAGGCTTGAAGGAGCAGCATCAACTAAATCTTTAGCATCTTTTAAGCCAAGACCTAAAGCTTCTTTTACAACTTTCATAATTGCAACTTTTTGTTCACCAGCTGAAGTAAGAAATACTTCGAAAGAATCTTTTTCTTCAACTGCTTCTGCCTTTGCTTCACCCGCACCAGCTACTGAAGCTACAGCTGACACACCAAATTTTTCTTCTAGTGTTTTTACAAGTTCATTAAGATCAACCACTGACATACTTTCTATTTCTTCTATAATTTTTTTAAATTTTTCTGACATAATTTTAATTTTTATTAATAGTTATTTTAACTTTTCGACTTTGCTATTTGACCTAAACCAATTACTAAGCGTTGAATTGGTGAATTTATAATGTTAACAAATTTTGCATAAAGAATTTCTCTGGACGGAATCATTGCTACTTCCAACATTTTGGTATTGTTTAAAAATTTACCTTCAAAAATCCCACCTAAAATACTTAAAGCATTTTTGTGAGTTTTTTGAAAATTATAAACTCCTCGAGCTGGAGCTATTTCATCTTTTTGATCAGATGAATAAGCAAAAGAAACCTCTCCTGACAATTCTGGTAATTCTCCATTCGCTTTTCCCGTTAATGCACGTTTGAGCAAACTTTTTCTACATACTTTGTAAATAACATTATTTGACCTAAGTTCTTTACGAAGAACGCTTTCATTAGCAACTTTTAAACCATGAAAATTTACAAAAACAATTGATTTAGCATCTTTAATTATTTGTTCTAAATCTTTTAATACTTCTTCTTTTTTTGTTTTTAACATTGTATTTTTATTATTGTGAATTACGAAACTTAATAAAATAAAAATTTTATTAAGTTTCGTAAACTAAAAAAACGGCTTTCGCCGCAATTTGTATTTTTAGTAAAAAACTAAAAAAATCGACCACTTAATAGGATTTATTGTTTACCTATTGTCTTTGCGGTTATATGTACAATATAACATAAATTATTTTTATTTGCAAATTAAATTTTTATAAATTGACATATTTCATTTGAGTTACCGGAATCACAGATTGAATAGATCCCAAAAATACCCAAAGAAATTATGCATAAAAAAATAATTAAAATTTTAAAAAAATCTTTATTTATCATAATAAGTACATTATAGCATAAAATAAAATAAAGTTTGATATTTAAATATTTTTTACAAAGTTATCCAATACTTTTTAAAATTTTAGTTAGGTTTTTTTGAAATTCTTTTATTAGGTTGTCGTCAAATAAAGAAATATAAAAAAATTCTAATGTGCGTAAGTCGGACTTACGCACTAGTTTTGACTTTATTTTTTTCTTTAAATTTTCTTTTTCTTTAGAGGCTGATATTTTTTCTGTTAAATCTTTCATTATTTTCTCAAGAGTTTTTTTGTCCGCGATTAAATCACTTTTAGTTAAAATAATTATTTCTTTTTTAGCAGAAAGACCACCTTCATTTAGATTAAATTTCTTATCATATTTTTCTAATTCTTTACGAATTATTTTATAATTTGTAAAAATTTCTTGAGAAATGACTGCAACGGTTCCTGCTTTGTCAGGAAAAGCAACTAAGTGAGCTAATATTTTTGTTCTTTTTATGTGTTTTAAAAATTTTATTCCTAAACCTTTTCCACTCGAAGCATCTTCAATAAGGCCAGGAATATCAGCAATTGTATATCCATAAAAATTTCCCAAATTTGGATCTAAGGTAGTAAAAGGATAATCCCCTATTTTTGCTTGAGCATTAGTTAAAGAATTTAAAAGCGAAGATTTCCCAGCATTTGGAAAACCAATTAAACCAAGATCTGCAAAAAGCTCCAATTCAATTTGAAAATCACCCTTTTCGCCAACTTCTCCTTTATTGGATTGTTGTGGTGTAGTATTAGTAGAACTTTTAAAATGCTCATTTCCGTAACCACCATAACCACCTTTTAAAATTAAAATTTTCTCGCCTTCTTTTGTTAATTGCCATGTATCATTGGTCTCTAAATTTGTAATTATTGAACCAATTGGTAATTCTAAAATAAAATCTTCTCCATTTTTCCCATGCAAACTTTTGTTGCCACCATCTTCACCTCGCTCGGCAAAAAATTCTTTTTTAGCTTTATACTGAGAAAGAATATTTAAATTACGCACCGCTAAAATATAAAAATCTCCCCCACGGCCCGCGTCGCCCCCAGCTGGTCCGCCTTTAGGAATAAATTTTTCTTGTCGCCAACGAACCACACCGTTTCCTCCAGTTCCAGCTTCCGCATGTATTTTCATTTCATCGATAAAAGGCATATTGTTATTATAGCATAGAATTATAATTCTAAAAATTTTAAATAAAGTTCTCGGACAAATTTTGCATCATCTAGGGCGTGATGTTTACGATATACCGTTCCGTCAAGCTGAGACTTTAATCGATCGATACCTAATTTTTGATAAAATTCGGGCTTCTCTCCCCCGTGATCTTTTTCTGGATCTATTCCTAAGCCAAATAAAATTGCATTTAAGTCAATTGTTTTTATATTAAATGGACTATTTTCAACACCAAATAATTTATGTAAACAAATTACATCATAAAATGGGCTTGTCGCCACCATAAATGGTTTTTCTTTTCCAACAAATTCTAAAATTTTTTTCTTAGCTTCTTCTCGGGAAATTTTTTCTTCAATTAAATAAGGTAAAACCTGAGATTTCACAAAACCATCAGATATTTCTTCTTTATGTTCTATCTCAATATAAAATTCTTCTCCATTTAGCTTTACTATTCCGACAGACAAAAGCTCAGCATTATATGGATCAAGGCCAGTAAATTCAGTATCAACAAATATTATTTTATCGGAAAATGGTTTCATAATTTTTTTTAATATAAAAAATAATTTTTAAAATTTTAAAAATAGAATTTTTTGCCAAATTAAAAAAAAGTTTTTTTAATTTAATAAAACTTTTTTTAAAAATATTTTTAAAAATATTTTTAATTTTTAATATAATAACTTTTTTACCGTAACGAGTCAAGATGCAGCTTTTGGGGCAAAGTTGATTTTTGTTTTCAACAAGACATTCTTCACAGATAATAAAATGTCGATGGCAAAATAAATTTAAACAATTAATATAATTTTCAGAAGGTTTTTTGCAAGCCTCGCATTCTCCAATTACTGTAGCGCTAAGCTGGGACGTATTTCTTTTTGGATCATCGGTATAAAAACCCATTGCAATTCTTTGGTCGAAAACATAAAGTTTACCTTGAAAATCTTCATTGGGGTATTTTTCCATATAACTTACAATTCCACCATCTAATTGATATACATCCTTAAAATTTTGACTTAATAAAAAACCCGAAGCTTTTTCGCAACGCACTCCCCCAGTACAAACCGTTACTATAGTTTTATTTTTTAAATGCTCAATATTTTTTATAAATTTTGGTAAATCCCTAAAATTAGTAAGCGGCATAAGTATTGAATTTTTAAAATTACCAACTTTTTGTTCATAAATATTTCGCATATCCACTATGTAAAATTCTTTTTTAGTTTCATTGGGACCCTGAATCCATTCATAAAGTTCTTCTGGAGATAAACGTAAGCCAGTAATCTGGTTTGGATCTATATCGCAAGTTAAATCAAGAGAAACAATTTCTTTGCGTGTTTTTATTGATAATTTTGGGAAAGAATTTCCACTACTCGAGCTAATTTTAAAATGAATATTTAAAAATCTATTATCTTTTTCTAATTCTAGAATGTATTTTTTAATATTTTCTTGTGTGCCTTCAAAGGTTGCATTAATACCTTCATGCGCGATAATACACCTGCCGACAAGATTTAATTGTGAGCAAATTTTTTTTTGTTTGTTTTTTATTTCCTCTGGGTTATCCAGATATATATATTTATAAAAAAGAATTATTTGGTGCATGCTATTAGCTCTAAGGTCCGACCTTAAGGTCCCAGCTTAAGCCACAGAGAGCCCAAAAGGTCTAACCTTGGAAACCTTACGATTTTAATTTCCTCGCGACATTTAAAACATTTTTAAAAAGCATTGCTACTGTTACTGGGCCAACGCCACCCGGCACTGGCGAAACAAAACTTGCAACATTTTTTACTGATTCTAAGTTAACATCCCCCACTATACCACTTCCAATCTCCGAAGTACCAGCATCAATCAATATTACACCTTTTTTTAACATATCTCCAGTAATATATTTACCTTGACCAATACCTGAAATTATTAAATCAGCTTCTTTTAATAATTTTTCTTTTTCAGAAAAAATAGTTTTACTATCAATAATATCAAACACGCTTAACGCCCCAGAATTTGATTTTCTAAAATTCAATAAAGCGGAAACTGGTTTTCCAACTAATTCTCCCTGCCCCATTACAAGTATTTTTTTAT
>JBBUBU010000099.1:0-1634 GCA_038058115.1 Patescibacteria group bacterium
TCTCTGCGTGGAAATGTTTTAGAAAATTCTATAAATTTATTTTTAATTTCATCTGTTTTTTTATAACTTCCTTTTATTTCTTTTATTCGTTTTTGATATTCTTCCGCACTTAATTGCTCGTTAAAAAAGCAGTTGCTTTTATTTCTTAAATTAACACAGCCAAAACAATTTATAAGCCCACTCCCGTTTAAAATAAAGGAACAATCAACGCAACCAGAAATGTTTTGTCCCCACAAAATTCCAGCTGATTTTTGAACATTTATAGTTTCATAGCATTTTTCAAACTCAACCCCGAAATAAATATCAGACGAATCAAGACCCTTTTTAACTCCTCTTGAATAAAGCAATTCTTCCGCAGGACTTGTGTTAAAAACCAGATAGCAATTTTTGCACCCACCAGACATATTTGAATATTCGCTATTTATATTTTCTCCATCACCCAAAGAAAGACCCAGATTTATTTTAGGAACTTTAATTAAAAAATCTTTCAACTGGCTAATGAAGGGACGAGATTTGTCATAATCAATTGCATAATCTCTTGGACTCCATTTTTCAGAATAAAAACAAGCGTAACAATAAATAGTGTATGGGGATTTTGGATTGTACATTGTGATGATGTTTTTTTGACACATATCACATTTTTGTCCTGAATAAAGAGTGGTTTCATTTCTCCATAATGCTCGTATTTGAAAACGACAGTCTGGACAAATCTTCGGTACTGGCACTTTCGTTTTCTGGTAAAACAGAAAATCATCTGGCTCAACTATAAAATCTATCCTACATTTTTGACAAGTTCTTGTTTCTGACATAATCGTATCATAACACAAAAAACTGCCTTTAAGCAGTTTTTTGTTTATTAAGATACTAAAATAAATTAGTAGTCTCTACGTCCACCGCGGTCTCCACCTCTACTACCGCCGCCGCCACCATATCCACCACGATCACCACCAGTTCTTGGTGGGCGAGCTTCCATTGGGCGAGCTTCGTTAACAGTAAGTTTTCGTCCTTCGAAATCTTGTCCATTGAACATTGAGACAGCAGCTTGTGCTTCCTCATCGTTTGACATTTCGACAAAACCAAAACCTTTTGAACGACCAGACATTTTGTCTATAATAATAACAGCTGATACAACGTTACCAGCTTGTGCAAAATGAGCCTTTAGAGCGTCATCTTGTGTACTGTAAGGTAATCCCCCTACATATAGCTTTGTAGCCATGTGATTTATTCTCCTATTTTTAAAAAACAGGCAAAAATTACTAATAATTCAGTAGAAACTCCTAACGCTCTAATATTCTCTCGAATAAAAACACAAAGCTCTAGAATAAACTCTACTATATACAGTATAGCATATAACAAATTAAATTGCAAGTTTTTTAGCCCCCGATTACCTCAATGTCAAGATCCGATCTTGACATTGGTAACTTAACTAAACAACCCGCGAATGTCGTCCCAGGTAAGTTTTTTAAAGGTGTCACCGCTGGCATTTATTAAGGCGTCAGCTAAACTTTTTTTCTTGGCTTTGAGTAAATTAATTTTTTCTTCAATTGTTCCTTTGGTTAGAAGACGATAAACATTAACGATTTTAGTTTGTCCAATTCTATGCGCTCGATCAGCTGCTTGGTTTTCTACGCTTG
>JBBUBU010000100.1:0-3671 GCA_038058115.1 Patescibacteria group bacterium
TAAGAAATTTTTTATTAAATTTATTACCGGCTCCATTACCTGCCCCATCGCTAATTCCATTGTCTTTAATTTTAATAAAAAAATCTTGCAAAGCGGCATGAATTGCAATACCATAAAATTGAAATTTATTTTGGACAGAAGGAATTCTAATAAGGTTTTGATAAAAATATTTCCAAGGACAAGTAATATAATTATTTAAAGCAGTTGGTGAAAAACCCTGCTTGGTAAAAATTTCTTTAACGAAATTTTTATTTTCAAGCAACTTGATAGTCGGACTACCAAGTGAAGGATCAACCCCACCCTGGCCCTCCCCAATTGGAGTGGAGAATGCAAGCCAGGGAAAATCCTCCAACGGGCTCCCGAGGTCAGACCTTTGGGACTTCTTTAAGGTCTGACCTCTTGAGCCCTGTGAGATTTCTTCCCAATTTACTAATTCTGGTTTTAACTCTGCCAAAAAAGAACTTGGTAAAAGTTCCCTACCGTCTTGATCATTTTTTGAATAAGTAATAGTAATCCCCTTTTTCGCGCGAGTCAAAGCCACATAAAATAATCTGCGCTCGTCACTATTTTCATCCATTTTTTCCTGACAAGGTCGAACCTTGTCAGTGAGTAAATAAACCGACGGTAAAAGTTTTAATCTATCTAAAGAAATTTTATCTCCAAAATGACCACTGTAAGCTCGTACAATATATACATAATCAAATTCTAAACCCTTAGCTCGATGTGCGGTCATTAGTCTAACCATGCCAAAAATTTTATTTCTATTTATTTTCTTAATAAAAATTCCATGTTTTTTAATTAATTCTAAATAAGTAAAAAAATCTTCAAGATTGGCATCAGACTTTACTGTGGCGTTAAGCTGGGACTTAGAAAGTATTTTTTTTACCTCATCGAAAAAATGAGTTATTGCATCAAATTTCAAACTCATATCTGGACTTTCTAAAATTAATTCCAGAAGTCCAGATTCTTTAAAAATAATTTCTAGAAGCGAAAGTAGGTCAATATTTTTAGATTTTTTAACCCAGCTAGTTAAAAGCTTAAAACTTTTCTGCAGGGCATCTTTGGAGTTTAGCACTGTGGCGTTAAGCTGGGACTTTTTCACTGAATCTAAATCTACGAGAATATCGTAAAGATTTTTATTTTTTTTAAAACTCGCGCTTCTAATTAAATAATAAACATCCAATGGTTCAATTTCAAAAAGATCTAAATGTAAAAATTCAGACAAAGCACGATCATCACCAAAATTATTTACAGCCCTAAGTATGACAATAAATTTTTTAATAATTAAATCTGAAAATAAATCTAAGTCAGATTCAATTTGGTGCGGAATACCAATTTTTTTCATTAAATTAGAAAAGGCAAAAGCATCATTATTATTTCTATATAAAATTGCAATTTCTTCTGGTGCCACACCTTCAGAAATTTTTTTCTTAATGTCTTGAATTATAAAATAGTCTTCAGTTTCAAATTTTTCAAAAGAATAAATATTTAAAAGATTTTCTCCATCTACAACCCCACCCCCTAACCCCCTCCCCGAAGGAGAGGTGGGGTCTAGATTAATTTTTAAAGCCCCTCTCCTTTGGGGAGGGGTTGGGGAGGGGTGTATTTTAGAATCACTATTACTTGGTAGTCCGACTACCAAGTTAGTAGTGCTAGGTATTAAACTCTGCGCGACATCCAAAATATTTTGAGTAGAACGATAATTTTCTGAAAGAGTAATTAATTTTGCATTTGGATAAAGATTTTTAAAATACATAAAATTTTCCAAAGAAGCGCCTTGAAATCTAAAAATTGCCTGCTTTTCGTCGCCCACAATAAAAAGATTTGGGTAATCTTTATGGAAAGAAACCAATAATTCAATAATTTTATTTTGTGCATTGTTAGTGTCCTGATGTTCGTCAACTAAAATATATTGATATTCTTCTTGTAAAACTTGCAATAAAAATTTACTTTTTTGCATACTCTCCAAAACTTCCATAATCATATCGGAAAAATCATAAAATTTCTTTTTCAAAAATTCTTCTTGATAAAGAAAATAAATGTCAGAAAGTTCTTTATTTTTTTCAATTATTTTTTCCAACTTTTGATACTCCCCTTTCATCTTACCTTTATGTGCCCCTTTTTCGTGGTAAAGATCTGAAATATTACGAAAATTTTTTTCTTCAATTTTGACTAATTTTGCAAATTTTTCTGGATTCAGGCCCTCCCTTTTTAAGGTTGAAATATTTTTCAAAATATCTTTTAGATACAAAAAAGGATCACCATAGGGTCTTAGGATTTTTAAATTACTTGAATCAATTAATTTTTCTAAAATAGAAAATTGCTCCGAGTCAGAAATTAAAATGGAACCAATTATTCTTGGAAATTCTTCTGGATATTTTTTAATAATATTTTCGGCAAAAGAATGAAAAGTTTTAAAAACAACTTGGTAAGCACTAGAACCAATAATCTGCGCAAGCTTATAGCGCATATTCGTAGCCGCAGCATCGGTAAAAGTTAGAGCTAAAATATTTTCTGGCGCGGTGTCAGTTTTTTTTAAAATATTTGCAATCCTTAAAGTAAGAACTGTGGTTTTACCAGTCCCCGGCCCAGCAATAACCATCACTGGCCCATCAATATTATCCACCGCCTCCTTCTGGGCATTATTTAATTTACTATATTCTTCCGCAAATTTATGTATTTTGTCCATACATTTATATTAACATTTATCACTTTGAATTACGAAATTCCTTAACCCACACTTTCCCTAAAATACTTTAATTGCGGAGTATCTTGGACAAAGTTCGAAACTATTTTGAGCTAAATCCAGATGATTGAAATTAATCTTACGCTCGACGTTTGTAATTATTTTAATATTCCCACTACGCTCGACCAATGCGCTAATTCAAGAACTTGGAAACGGACTCGGAAAATGGAAACAAATATTTTGGGAATATGGATTTCCATTTTCCTCGGCTGTGTCTTTTGGCGAGATTTCAAATTCTGCCCGCAGGAAAAATTCAAAATCAAAATTCAAAACACATTTTGTCTCGGGCATTATACCATTTTTATACTTCAGTGGTTGTGTAAAGTTTAAGGGGCGCACTCTCGGCATTGTCACAGATATTTTTCTGCTGAAAAATTCCGCGACCCCGACTCGGCGCCGTCGCGCCTCCGTCTCTGAAATGCTCCGCATTTCAGCCTCGGGCATTTCCGCTAGGGCTACGAGTGCCTAGATGCTTAGGAGCGGGCAAGCAAAATCTTGAACGGCTCAAATACCAGGAAATGAGCCGTTCACTCGATTGCCCGCGCTTCTTGGGGAGAGGAAGTTTCCCACCTATTGCCTGTTCGCAAGCTCACAACGGCAATTTTTTGACTTACAAAAACCGGATGAAAAGTGAAGCAGTTCACTTTTCATCCCACCCGGGTCGGGCTCTGCTGGATTACCAGCAGTCTACCCTCGCCATCCCCACTCTACGTTTTGCATATTTATGTTCGTTGTGTCGCTTCGCTACTTACCTTTTGAGGCTTCGTTTAACCACGGCACTCGTCCTTTAGTCATGAACGCCCTAGCGGAAATGCCCGAGGCTTAAAAACGGAGGTTTTAAGAGGCGCAGGTACGACGGCACCGAGCCGGGGCTGACCAAAATTTCAGCAGAAATTTATGGGTAGCCAAATGTATCGTGCTTGCC